>JBIJDW010000066.1:0-10433 GCA_044343885.1 Kiritimatiellia bacterium | reverse complement strand
CGATCAAGAGCGTCTATTCGCCGTCGCACAAGGTCGGCATCACGCGCAAGAATGACCAGGAGGCGGTCATCGGCTTTGAGGAGGACAAGGCGCTGCTGGACCGCGACTTTGTCCTCTACTACACCGTCTCCAAGAAGGAGTTCGGCCTGAACATGCTCACCCACGCGGCCACGAATAACAAGGGCTTCTTCATGATGATGCTCGCGCCGTCGGTGGCCGCGCCCGGCGCGGTGATGCCGAAGGACGTCACCTTTGTCATCGACACCTCGGGGAGCATGGCCGGCAACAAGATCGAGCAGACCCGCAAAGCGCTGGAATACGGCGTGAAGAAGCTCAACGCAGGCGACCGCTTCAACATCATCCGCTTCAGCACCGATGTCGAGCCGTTCCGCCCCAAGCTGACCGCTGTCACTGAGACCAACCGCGCCGCGGCGCTGGCCTTCATCCAGGCGACCGAGGCCCGCGGTGGCACGGCGATCAACGACGCTCTCGCCGCCGCGCTGGCCATGGATTATGACCCCGCGCGCCCGGCGATCATCCTCTTCCTCACCGACGGCCGTCCCACCGTCGGCGAAACCGCCCCCGACGCCATTCTGAGCGGCATCGTCAAGGGCAACGCCGCCAAGGTCCGCGTCTTCGTGTTCGGCGCCGGCACGGACGTCAACACGCACCTTCTGGACCAGATCGCCGGTCAGAACGGCGGCCTGCCGCAGTACGTCCTGCCCGACGAGGACATCGAGGTCAAGGTCTCCGCCCTGGCCGACAAGATGAGCAATCCCGTGCTGGCCCATGTGCGCGTCGAGGTGGACAAGCTCAAGACATCCATGGTTCATCCGACGGCGCTGCCCGACCTGTTCAGCGGCGATCAGATCATCGTTTTCGGACGCTACGAGGGCGGCGGCGACTCCGTGATCCGACTGATCGGCGAAGTGAACGGCAAGAAGCGCGAGTTCGTCTACGAAGGGACCTTCCCCCAGGCGCAGGCCGACAACACCTTCATCCCGCGGCTGTGGGCCACCCGCCGCGTCGGCTTCCTGCTTGACGAGATTCGCCTCCGCGGCGAAAGCGCCGAGCTTAAGGACGAAGTCATCCGCCTCAGCCGCGAATACGGCATCATGACCCCCTACACCTCCTACCTCGTGCTGGAGAACGAGCAGGCCTATACCCAGCATGGGATAAATCGCCGCCCCTCCGAAGGCCGTGCATTCGGCGATGACAAGACCCATGCACCCGGCAAACCCCAACCCCCGCCCCCGGAAGACAAGAGCGACGTGTTCATGGATGGCCCCCGTGGAGCGGCTGTGCCTCCGCGCACGGTGGTTCCGCTATTCAATGCGGCTGCCGCAGATGCAGGGGCCGGCGGTGATGAAGTTGCGCACGCAGCGTATTCGGTCAGCGCCAGCCGCGTCACTAGCAAAGGTGAAAAGATGATGGGCGTGGGCGGGGGCTTCGCAGCGATGCGCGAGGAATCCGGCGAGAAGGCCGTTGCCATGAGCAAGCGGATACAGGAATACAAGGAACGCGATAGCGTGCGGGATGAGGTCGCCACCGTGAAGTACGTAGGCAAGAAAGTATTCACGCTTCTGGACGGCCGCTGGGTTGACACGGCCTTCAAGAAGGAGATGAAGACGGTCACCGTGAAATTCGGCAGCGCGGAGTACTTCAAGCTGCTCACGGACAAGCCGGATCTGAAGGACGTTCTGGCATTGGGCGCCAAGGTCACCGTCGTCCTTGAAGACGGCACCGCGCTAGTGGTGGAGTGAAACTCATGCAGTGTTACCGGTGGCGGATGGGGCTTCTCGGCGCGTTGGTGGCCGTGGCGGTAAAGGCGACTGCAGAGCCTGGCGGCGGCACCGGTAAACCGGCCGTTGAAACGAACGGGGCGCGCATCGAAGCGTCGGCCGCTGTCAGGCCGGATTCGCCCGCTATTGTCACGACGTTGTGCCAACTTGTTGCCGGAGGATATTGGCGCGAGGCGTTCAACGAGGTTGATCGCTATCTCGATGCGGCTGGTCGCGGCTGCGTGGAACGGCCGCCCGACATCAACCTGGACGCGGTGAAGGGGCATCTGTATCAAGTGACCTCCCAAAATCATGGATACGCGCTGGCGCCGATGTATCTGGAACTGGGCATGGTCAACGAGGCGATGCGCGCCCGTGATGCCTATCTCACGAATGCGTCGTATTCCAGTACTGCCGCGTACCACACCCTGCGAGCCGCCCTGGAAGCCGGCCGGATCGGAGATTGGAAACGGGCCCTGCGCCTGTGCAACGAAGCCGATGAAAGGAGTGACTGCGCGTCGGGACGCGCCGCCGCCAGACGTGTGGCACTGCTCCGCGCCTGCCAGGAGCCAACGGACGGCAAGATCAAGGAGGACGTCCAGTCCCAACTCGCACTGACCTGTTTCTTCTGGCCGGGGGGCGACATGCTGTATGATGTGAGTTGTCTGTCGGGTGCAGTCGATATCCTCGAACGTCTTCTCGCCAGAGAACTTCCCTCCGAAACGCGCCATACGGTGATCGGCCGTCGCTTCGAATTGGCGAATGATCAAGACAAGATCCGGTGGTGGTCCGAATATGCCGCCAGGGAGTTCCGCCCGAAGGATCCGAAGACGGCGGCGGAATGGCTATTCTCGCTTTCCGGAAAATTGCCGGTGGGCGGACCGCGAGAAGCCTGCCTGCGTCTGATCATTGACGAATATCCGGGAACTGCGGCGGCCGCTGGTGCCAGCATGACGTTGGCCACGGCTCTTCTGCCGCCGAAAGAACCGGCCGCACCCGGGCTAACTCAGGCCTTCACAGCATACGCAAGCATGATAGTGAAAACCGTTTCGACTAACGTTGATGAAACCGTGCGGCAGGTGCTGGCGTCTCCGCAAGGAGCGGAACGCGCCACCGCTTTGGAAGGAATGAAGCAGTGTCTTGAGGAGCTGCAACGGTACACACTCGCCGCCGCTTGTGCTCGCGCCAACTGGACATGGGGTGACAAACCGCCCGTGGACAACCAGTGGGGCGATACGGTGAACCCAGAACGGGACCGGCAGCGCTCGCCCCCACCGCCTCCGCCGTCCCGCGACACGGTGAACATGGAACGGGACTGGCAGCGTCCCGGTCCTTCCGTCAGCCAGTGGTGGCAGGCACGTCACCGCCTGCAAGGTCTCGAACAGCTTGCCGCCGTTGAAAGCGAGGGTCCCAAGAAAATCTACTCTGTCGCCGAGGCCTGCTACCTCGAAACAGGAGTCCCATGCGTGCCGGCGATGGCTTTGGATCCCATCCGTGCGACGGCTGCCGTGTTCACCCGCCTTGCCGGCTTGGATCAGCCGACTTTGCCCGGCGAAGACGATCTGGCCATTCTCAGCCGAACCGGACTGCATGTGGATTCCCTGTCGATTCTTTCGAAACTCTGGCGGTCGATCCCTGATTTGCAACGTTCGGGTTTGGTTGAGTATCTGGTGCGCCTGCCGGGAGGGGATAAGGTCGTGCCCCGTTTGGTCATCCAGGAGTTCAGAGCAGGAATGCTCGTTTCAAATACCAGTGAAGACGCATTCCGTTACGCATTCTTTCGACTTCCCCAACTGGGTGACACGGCTCGTAAAGAGATTGCATCACTGTTTGGCGATCCTGATCCACGGATACGCGCGGCCATTCGCAGCATTTTTTGGGGTTATCAAGGATTAGCCGATCTACAACCTGTACTGGTGGCCCTGATCCGATTGCTGCCGGAAATCGATGACGCCGAACGGAAGGCGGTGATGCCCTTTCTCAACCATGTGCCGTCGTCGTCCGGAACGGCGGGCGCCATTGCGGAGGTGCTGCTCAAACAGGGTGACAATCTAGCGGCAGCCGGAGAGTTGCGGGGACTTCTAGACGGGATGTCCGGTCATGTCGAAGAAGGGGTCTTGCCCTGGGACCGACTGCTGAGTTTGACCCCCTTAATGCTCGCTGTGGACCGTAACGCTCAGGCACGAGTCCGTGAATTGACGGCCAACGGCGCAGCCGGGATAGACAGCCGGGACTGGCGCGGCCAGACGGCGCTGTTTCGGGCGGTACGCAGCCTGTGTTACGACGATACCGCCATCATCGCCGCGCTCCTGAAAGCCGGAGCCGATCCGAACATCACTCTGGAGCACGGCCGCACGCCGCTCGCGGATGCTGTTGACGGGGGGAAACTCGAAGCCGTCCGTGTCCTGCTCGATGCGGGCGCGAACCCAAACAGTCCCACACCGGGACCGACCCCGCTCGTGCAGCATGCCATTGCCCGAGGTTTCGATCGCATCGCCCGCGAGTTCATTCGTCCCGGTCTTGCCTTGGAAGCCAACCTGGGTAACCTCCAGACCGTCCTCATGTGGACGGCCCGCTCCGGATATGAGGTGGAAACCAAACGCCTGCTGGCGATGGGCGCCCAGGTTAATGCGCGTGACGGCGAAGGCAAAACCGCACTGATCTGGGCGGTGGTTCAGAATACCGCCGGCTGCGAAATTCCGCGTCTGCTGCTGGCGGCTGGCGCGGACCCGCAGATCCGCGACGAGGCTAAAAAGACCGCGTTGGATTACGCGGTTGGCGATGACCTGCGAACGCTGCTTCGCACCGCTGGTGAGCAGGTGCGACAACAACAATAGGGAAAAGACATATGACAAGACGAACGCATGCTTCGTCAACACATCCCCGTTTCGCCTCGCGCTGGCTGAAATTTGCTCTTTGAACTGCGCCAGTTTTCCTGTTATGCTGTTGCCGGTTGCAGCAGTTTCAGGAAGCGGGTACGTTTGATGGGCGCATTGGCAAGCAGCCGGGCGTTCCTGGCACACAGCAAGAGCAGTATTAGGTCTCATATGCAAAAGACAATTTCCATGCGCCACAAATCCAACTGCACGAACGACAGTTTCGTTCAGGGAACGTTGAGTGAGCGCATCGGATTTGTCTGGCCACTGACGCTTGAAGTTGTTTCCCTGAGCAGAAAATACGATGCTGAACGAAGACTACAAAGACATGTTACAAGTATTAGCCGCCGAAAAGGTTAAGTTTCTCTTGGTCGGCGCTTATGCTTTGGCGGCTCACGGATATCCTCGTGCCACGATGGATATTGAAATCCACATTTCGTCTATTGCTGACCTCATCATCAATAAGCGCGCATCGGGCAGGACAAAAGACTTGGCAGATGTCGAGATGCTGGAAGGCAAATGAACCGCCGTAGATCCGATGGCAGATCCAGGTCGAGAATCAGAGTCTTGATTTGATTGACCAGACTGTGACGAACGAGGGTGGATTTACCGGCCTGGCGCGACTCCAGCACGGCCGTCACCGGGTTGGCTTTTCGCCCCGTTGCGCGATCCCTATTTCCCGCGATCCCTATTTCCTGTCCCCGTTGCGCGATCCCTATTTCCTGTCCCTTTGCCTTTCCTGTCCCTTTGCCTTTCTCCTTGTCCAGAATGGGAATCCGCGCAATATCCAGTCGCCAGCCGATCTGTTGAAAGAGGGCGTCCGGTTGGGGTTGGGTGATGAGAAGGCGGCGGCCGTTGGGAAGCAGACCGTGAAAGTCTTTGCCCTGAATGGTCTTGAGCGTGGGGCGTGGGAGAAGAATGTGGTGTTGAGCACGCCCACGGTGAATGAACTGGGGGCAGCCATCAAGCTCAAGACCATTGACGCGGCGGTTGTCTGGAGTTCAACGGCTGCGGACTATGCGGATGTTTCGACCGTGGTGCCGTTCGAGGCGGCCCGGAACATCGTATCCGACGTGAAGGGCTCCGTCCTGTCGTTCGCGCAGGAGCCGGAAGTGGCGCAGGCGTTTCTCGATTTCCTGTCGTCCACCAATGTGGCGCCCGTGTTCGTCAAATACGGGTATGTCCTGCGTGGACCTGAGAAGGCGGTGCAGTGAAGGCGCGGCATTCCATCCCGTATTTTCGTATTGCCACGACGGCGGTGCTCGTTGCGTTGACGGGCGCTATTTTTCTCCTGCTGGTAGGGGATGTGGTCTATACGGACCGAAAGTCGTTCGCGGAGGTGCTGGGTTCGGCGGACTTCCAGTCCGCGCTGCTGCTGAGTCTGACGACGTCGGTCATCACGGCGATTCTCGCCGTGCTTGTCGCCGTGCCGGCGGCGTATGCGCTTAGCCGCTTTCCGTTTCGGGGAATTGTCATCCTGGATGTGTTCGTTGACTTCCTGATTGTGCTGCCGGTCCTGGTCATCGGCGTGAGCCTGCTGGTCTTCTTCCGGATGGGGGTGGACATGGCCGTCTCAAAGTACTGGCTTGTTCGGGTGCTCGGCGAGGGTGTGTCGGCGCTGGGCAATGCGGTCATCTATCAGAAGGCCGGCATTGTGGTCGCCCAGTTCTGCTGCGCGGTGTCCTTTGCCGTGCGGGTGATGAAGACGACTTTCAGCACGCTCAGTCCGCGCGCCGAGCAGGTGGCCATGACGCTGGGTTGTACGCAGGCGCAGGCCTTCTGGCGCGTGGCCTTGCCCATGGCGCGGCATGGTATTATGGCGGCCGCCGTCCTGAGCTGGTCACGGGCGTTTGAGATCTTTGGCGCTGTGGCCATCGTGGCGGGTGCCGTCCGCCGGAGAACCGAGGTGCTGCCCACCGCCATCTATCTTGAGTTCTCCATCGGCAGAATCGAAGCGGCGCTGGTCATATCGCTGGCCATGACCGCGGTGGCGTTTGTCATACTCCTGTGCCTGCGGCTCTTTTCCGGAGGCAACATCTTCGGCGCTGGAGGGCGGACATGATACGGGCGCGGGAACTTGGCTACTCGATCGGCAGTTTTAGCCTGAATGTGTCCCTGTCCGTGGACACGGCTGAGTACTTTGTGCTGTTGGGCATGACGGGGTCAGGCAAGACGCTGTTACTGGAGACGCTGTGCGGGTTGAGGCGCGCGGCTTCAGGTCAGGTTTGGCTGGGGCAGCGTGAGGTGACGGACGCGGAGCCGAGGGATCGGCATGTGGGGTATGTTCCCCAGGACGGCGCGCTGTTCGATCATCTGACGGTTGCCGGGAATATCGGGTTTGCCCTGCGCGTCAGGCGGGTGCCCGTCAAGGAACGGGAAGCGGAAGTTCAGCGCCTGGCGGCGTTGCTGGGCATCGGCCACCTGTTGCGGAGACGGATCGAGGGGCTGTCCGGAGGTGAGCGCCAGCGAGTCGCCTTGGCGCGAGCCCTCGCTGCGCATTCGCCGGTTCTGCTTTTGGATGAGCCCGTGTGCGCGCTCGATGAGTATACTCGGGAGGTGGTTTGCCGGGAGATCAAGACGATCCAGATGAAACTGGGGCTGTCGGTGATCCACGTCTGCCATTCGTTCGAGGAGGCGCGGCTGGTGGCGGACCGCATCGGCATCCTGCGTGACGGCCGGTTGGAACAGACCGGTACACCGGCGGAATTGCTGGACCGCCCCGCCTCAACTCATGTGGCCCGCATTCTGCGTCTGGAGAACGTGTTTAAGGGCCGGGGCGTGCAGGAGGGCGGACGATCCCAGATCCGCTTGGAGAATGGCTTCGCCATCCAGGCTGATGCGCCGACGGGCGACGTCGAGTTTCTGGTGCGGTCGTGGGATATTCGCATTGTGGAGGCCGGTGCCGGCCGCGCGGCAAATGTGATCGAGGGAAGCGTGACGGATATTGAAACATGTGGCGCTCTCGTCAGGCTGAAGATCGAGGGTACGATGCCGCTGGTGGCCCATATTGCGCGCTGGGAAGCGGACCGGCTCTCCTTGCGGAAGGGAAGCGTGGCGCAGTTGACATTCCCAGAAACGGCCGTCCATGCGTTTGGTGCGACCGCGTGAAGCCAAAAAGATCCAGGGAAAAAGAAGCTGCTTGCTTTGCAGGAAATAGAAGATGTAGCGGGACATGGCGTAGGAGAGGATTGCATTCGCCGCGAAATGATCGGGACTTTTCTCCAGGAACGCGCGCAGCGCATAGGCCTGTCCGCTCTGCAGGGCCTGCTTCAGGAGCGGCAAACGCCAGTTCACCAGTCCGTCCAGCCGGTCTTCCTTGGGGTCCGACTCCTCGTAGAGAGACCCCAGTCCTTCGCGCACCCACGCCGGATGGTTTTGGCCCCGCGCTTCCATGTCCGAAAAATGGATGGCATGCGTGAACTCGTGCGCGATCGTTCCCGTGCCGGTCGAGAGATTGATGGTCCGGGTGCGAGTCGCGTGGTTGCTAAAACCGGCCGAGGTGCTTTTCCCGCCCATCTTCTGCGTGAAGTCCTGCATGGTGTTGGGCACCGCTGCGGGACAGGGCTTTTCTCGTTGCCTCATTTATTACACCTATTTTACATCAATCTGACACTGCGGGTGTGTTTTTCGGCGACAATGTGCTCCTGACAAACAGGAGGAGGAGGTTTTCTGCCATGTGTAACAATCCGATGTCGCCGTGTGTCATTCGCGTGGCCCCGGTCCTGATGGTCGCCTGGCTGATCGTGCTGTCGGCGGGCGCCGATCACGCGTTCACGGAGGGACGCCGGCTCTTGGATGAGGGAAAGGAAGTCGATGCGTTTCGCCGGTTTCTCGCGGTGCCGGGCGCGGAGCACATGGCCGCCCGCGTGGCCCGGCTCAAGGCCGCGGAATTTCTCCCCCTGCTGACCGACCCTTCCGTTGGAATCCCCGCCTACCGCGTGAAACTCATCGAAGGCGATTTGTGCTTGGCCCTGGCGCGAAACGCAGAGGCTCTCGCCTGCTACAACGAAGCCGCATCCGGGATCGCCACCGCAGACGGCGGGGGTTATTGCGTTGAGCCGCCCATGTCATCCGGCGAAGCGGATGGATATGGCCGCTATTCGCAGCCGCTGGCGCCTTTTACCGTGGGCCCCGGCAGCCATCGCGACAACTGGCTGATACGGCGTTTCATCGCGCTGAAGGCGTGGGACTCCGCCCGCCGCGAGTTTGACCGCATCTGGCAGGTGCATCGCGTTAATACCCGCCCCTTCGTGCTCGCCGAACCCGTTATTGCCGCCGCGGGCGAACCCGCCCGGACCAACCGCGTGGTCGTCACGCCGGCCGGGTTCGATGGGAAGGGTCTGCAGTTCGCAATCGACTATGCCTATTTTCTCAGACGGATGGGGGAGACCAATGCCGCGCTCAACGTCCTCATCGAGCCGGTTCTGGCGATGGACATGGACCGGGATCCTTCGAATCCGCGCCGGGTACCGCTTGCCGCCGGAGCGAAATCGCCCTTTGCGGAGCGCGTGGACCCGCGCGGCATGGCGTCCGCGCAATTTTGGATGTGGCGAGGCTTCTCGGCCGGCATCGCGCGCAAGGAATTCCTGCGCCTCGCCTACGGTGAATTCAAGGCATCGGGCCGTGCGGAGCAACTGGTCGGCGCGATCGAGGACCGGATTGCCGCCGGCGAAAACCGGGCCCGCCGCGTGCTGGCGCGCGTGCGGCTGCACGAGGGCCGGATCGACGAAGCGCTGGCCCTGGAACTGGCCTACATCGACACGGCCGCGTTCGATCCGCTGACCGCCGCCTATCGCCGCGGAACGGCGTACGAGGACGCGGCCCGGCTGGCCGAGGCGGCGGCCGAGTACGAGAAAGCCCTGGCGCTACCTGGCACCGAGATCATCCTTCCTGATCCGGACGAGGAGGCCAGTCAACACCTCTTCATGCAGCAGGCTTCTGCGCAAATGCACCTGAGCGGCCTGCGCGCGCCGCATGGCGCCATCGCGCTCCAGCACGACATACTCGGCAGGCTGCAGCGTTTGTATGCCGCTCTTGGCCGGACTGAGCGTGCGATGGAACTGAGTTTGCGGCAGCTCGAAATGGACGACACAGCCTGCGACAATCTGGAACGGATCGAGCAGACCGTGGCGCGTTTTCGGGCCGCCGGACAGGAAGCGCGCATCATGGCGTGGATCAAGCAACGCGCCGCCGTCGCAACGAGTCTCCGCGCCAGAGCCAACCTCTCCTGGGCCAGCGGCGATACCCCTGGCACCCTCCGCGCTCTGGCGGCTCAGGCGAAGGACACGAAATCCGAAGATCGCGACGATTTTGACCCGTGGAAAGAACGGTTCCGACAAGCGGGCAAGGGGGCTTTCGTCGCACTGCTCGGCGCACTGGTCGAGGCCAATCCCGCAGATGCGGTGACGCGTCTCGAACTGCTCGACGCCACGGGAAAGAGCGACGGTGACACGGTCATCCGTTTTCTCGAAGCGCTTCTCGAATCGGACGCCCTACCCGCTTTTCCCCGCGGCAAAGGCGCATGGAACCGCACGCAATTCCGGAATTACTACGACCTCGCGTACCGCCTCATGCGGCTGTACGAGCAGGCGCCCGGCCGGGAAGCCCGGTTGCTTGCGCTCGGCTTCCGCATTCTGGACGGCGAGAAGCCGTTCGAACGCAAAAAGGACATTTTGGCGGATTACCGGGCGGACTGGAACGACGGCTTGAGCGACAACGATTCTCCGGCGCCGGACATCTTGAACGGCCTGTACGTTTTTCTGGCGCATCTCAAAAA
>JBIJDW010000384.1:0-3269 GCA_044343885.1 Kiritimatiellia bacterium | reverse complement strand
GCCGCCAGACTGCTCGACATCCCCATCGATTTGAATGATCACGCACGAACCGAACAGGCCTGAACGTATGGAAAAAACAACCGGAACCATTATCGGCGTCAACGGCAACATGATCACCGTGGCCTTCACCGGCGCCGTGGCTCAGAACGAGGTCGGCCACGCCGAAGTCGCGGGAGCCACCGGGACGTTGCGATTGATGGCCGAGGTGGTTCGCGTCCGCGGCCGGAAGGCCGATATGCAGGTCTTCGAAGATACCCGCGATCTGGCCGTCGGTAATCCCGTCACCTTCACCGGAAACCTCCTCGCCGTCGAACTCGGTCCGGGGTTGCTGAAGCAGATTTACGATGGCCTGCAAAATCCCCTGCCCCAGCTTGCCGCGCAGTGCGGCTTTTTTCTCCAGCGCGGCGTGACGCTGCAAGCGCTTGACCGGAACGCCGAGTGGGCGTTTACACCCCGTGTCAAACCCGGCGACCGCGTCAGCGCCGCCGAGACCCTCGGCACCGTTCCCGAGGGAATCTTCGCCCACCGCATCATGGTCCCCTTTGCGTTCCAGGGCCTGTGGACCGTCCGCTCGATCGTGCCCGAGGGGTTTTATCAGATCGACGACACCATCGCCGTGCTCGCCGACGCCAACGGGCGCGAGACCGAGGTTTCGATGGTGCAGCGTTGGCCCGTCAAACTGCCCATCACCTGTTTTTCCGAGCGCCTCCGCCCCACGGCCACCTTGGTCACCCGCATCCGCAGCGTCGACACCTTTTTCCCCGTCGCCGTCGGCGGCACCTACTGCATCCCCGGTCCCTTTGGCGCCGGCAAGACGGTGTTGCAGCAGCTTACCAGCCGCTTTGCCGACGTCGACATCGTGGTCCTCGCCGCCTGCGGCGAACGCGCGGGCGAGGTGGTGGAGACCTTGCGCGAATTTCCCGAGCTGCCTGACCCGCGCACCGGAAAATCGCTGATGGATCGCACGATCATCATCTGCAACACCTCGTCCATGCCTGTCGCGGCCCGCGAAGCCTCGGTCTATACCGCCGTCACACTGGCCTCCTATTACCGGATGATGGGGCTGAATGTTTTGCTGCTCGCCGACTCCACCTCCCGCTGGGCGCAGGCGCTGCGGGAAATGTCCGGCCGCCTCGAGGAGATTCCCGGTGAAGAGGCGTTCCCCGCCTATCTCGAATCGGTGATCGCCGGCTTTTACGAGCGGGCCGGGCGGGTGCGCCTCAAGGACGGCTCCATCGGCTCGGTCACCATCGGCGGCACCGTTTCGCCAGCGGGCGGCAATTTCGACGAGCCGGTCACACAGTCCACGCTGAAGGTCGTCGGCGCTTTCCACGGCCTCTCTCGCGCCCGTTCCGACGCCCGCCGCTTCCCCGCCATCGACCCGCTTGAATCCTGGAGCAAGTACCCGTCCATTATCGAGACCTCCCGTGTCGAGGTCCTCCGCGCCGTCCTTCGCCAGGGCAACGATGTCGCGCAGATGATGAAGGTCGTCGGCGAGGAAGGCACCGCCATGGACGACTTCGTGACTTATCTCAAGAGCGAGTTGATTGATCGAATCTATCTCCAGCAGAACGCCTTCAGCGACGTCGACGCCGCCTCGCCGCTGGAGCGCCAGCGCGCGATTTTCGACATACTCGAACGCGTGGTGGCCATCCCCTTCTCGTTCAACGACAAAAACGAGGCCCGCCACCGCTTCGGCCGTTTCACCCAAAGCTTCATCGACTGGAATACGACTCCGGCCGAGACGCCGCAGTATGAGACGGCCATCGCAGCCATCGAAACCCTCGCCACGGAGGCCTCCCACTCATGAACACGGTTTATCATCAGATTGACCAGATTTCCGGATCGGTGATCACCCTGCGCGCCACCGGCGTGAAGTACCGCGAGCTGGCCGAGGTCACCTCGCGCATCGGCACCTCCCTCGCCCAGGTGATCAAGCTCGACGGCGACACCGTTTCGCTCCAGGTCTTCGCTGGCGCCCGCGGCGTCGCGACCGACGCGCGGGTCCGCTTCCTCGGCACCGCAATGCGCGTTCCCTTTTCCGACGCGCTCCTCGGCCGCGCCTTCACCGGTTCAGCCAAGCCCCGCGACAAGGGGCCTGAACTCACGGACAACCTCATCGACATCGGCACGCCGTCGGTCAACCCCGCCAAGCGGATCATTCCACGCAACATGGTTCGTACCGGCATCCCCATGATCGACGTCTTCAATACGCTCGTCGAATCGCAGAAGCTGCCGATCTTCGCCCGCGCAGGCGAGCCTTACAATCCCCTGCTCGCCCGCATCGCCCTGCAGGCCGAGGTTGATGTGATCGTCCTGGGCGGCATGGGCTTGAAGTACGACGACTACCTGTTCTTCCGTGACACGCTGGACGAGTCGGGCGCCCTTTCGCGCACCGTCATGTTCGTTCATACCGCGGCCGATCCCGTCGTCGAATGCCTGCTCGTGCCCGATATCGCCCTCGCAGTAGCCGAGCAGTTCGCGCTGCAGGGGAAGAAGGTGCTCGTTCTCCTCACCGACATGACCGCCTTTGCCGACGCCCTGAAGGAGATCGCCATCACCATGGAGCAGATCCCCGCCAATCGCGGCTATCCCGGTGACCTCTATTCGCAGCTCGCCGCCCGCTATGAAAAGGCCGTCGACTTCGAAGGCGCAGGATCCATCACGATCCTGACCGCCACAACCATGCCGGGCGACGACGTCACCCACCCCGTTCCCGACAACACCGGCTATATCACCGAGGGACAGCTTTATCTTCGCCAGGGCCGCATCGAGCCGTTCGGATCGCTTTCGCGTCTCAAGCAACTGGTCAACAAGAACACCCGCGCCGACCACCGCACCATCATGGAAACGATGATCAAGCTCTACGCCTCCTACCGCGAAACTCTCGAGAAGCAGACGATGGGCTTCCGCATGACCGACTGGGACGTCAAGCTCCTCAAGTACGGCGCGCGCTTCGAAACGGAGATGATGGATCTGAACAGCGACATCCCCCTCGAAAAATCGCTCGACTGCGGCTGGGCCATCCTCGCCGATTGCTTTGACGCCGATGAAGTCGGCATACCCTCGAAAATGACCGCCCAGTTCTGGGTTCACACCCCCGGCAAGAGCCGGGGGTAGGCTGTAAGGCTGTAAGACTGTGAGCCTTTCTCCATGTCCACAATCAAACATACCAAGACCGAGTTGAAGGCGCAAACGGACGCGCTCCGGCGCTTTCAGCGGTTTTTGCCGATGCTGCAGCTCAAGAAGCAACAGCTCCAGATGGAGAT
>JBIJDW010000381.1:0-3326 GCA_044343885.1 Kiritimatiellia bacterium | reverse complement strand
CGGATTCAGATATATTTTGACGGACACATCCGCAAAGAAATTGGTGCCCTGCCGCAGTTCTAAGCCGCCATCTTCAAGGGTGGCGCGATCCAGCCTGAACGCTCTTCCGTGCAGCGTTCCGCTGAGCGGCTTATTCGGTGGCGGCAGAGCAGCCGTCACATCGCCTGCCCCGGCAATCATGACCACCGCAAATCCCAATCGAAGCGCCTGCAAAGACACGGGTAACGCTTTTTTCACGTGAAGTTTCCCCATTCCCCTTTTGTTCGCCTTCAATCGCCTTGGGCACCGCGTACACTGTTTGTCAGAGCTCGCCCTTGATCGCTCGCTCAATCTCCTTGTCCTTCTGTCGGAAGTAGAAGAAGACCAGAACCCCAAACCCAAACACGCCACCTCCTATTGCCATCATCTCAGTATCCGGACGTATTGTCTTTCCGGCCGCAGAGACTTCCGGTTTGTTTGGTAGAAACGTTACATCAATCTTCTTTGTAGCGGTCGCCGCATCGTACTCCTCTTTTTGAACGATGAATTCCTTACGACCGATGAGCGCTTCGGAGACCTTGTAGTCGGCAACAACCTTATAGACACGGCGCCCTTTCCCCGTATTGAGTACGCCGCATTCAATCACGTCGGCTGTCACGCGCGTCCCTTTTGTCGCAAGCGACTTCATTTCCTTGAATTGGTAGATCCCCATCGCAAAGACAATCGGTCCACCGAGCAAGCCCAGAAACATGGCTATGCGCAACTTTTTCGCCAAACCAGATCTGACGCGAATCGTATCCTTATCAACCTTAATCGGATCAACCTGCATTTCCATTCCGTTCTCCTTTCTGTTTGCCCAAGTAGACGGAATGCCCGTCCCGAATGGCGCTAAGATAAGCGGTTTTGATATACGGACCTTTGTCGCGAGCTTTGTCGAACCCTCTATGGGCGAACCGGTTGCGATTCGACAAAGCTCGCGACAAAGAGGGTGGAAAGGCTTATCTTAGCGCCATTCGGGACGGGCCTTCGATACTGCACAGCCAGAGGACGGAGATCATCGTACATGGATCTTCACAACAACAGGGAAGGACGCGATGCGGCACGAACTGGCCGACCTATTGACACAAACAACTTGATCTGGTTCATCGATGATCAAGGCAATCCCAGGCAGTAAAATGAAACGCTCTATTCGCCTTTTGAGATTCCTCGTTTTTTCAATACTGGTGTTGATTGCTCTCCGTTACATCCTTGTCTGGGTGGGAAGGGGGAAAACCAACGTGCAGGTTTACAACAAGACTGCTTTAACGGTGCGCCAGTGCACGGTAGAGACCGGGAAGCGCTCAGCCACTATTCAAAACCTTGGACAAGGGATGAATGCCATTGTTGAACTAACCGTCCTCAAGAGTGCGACGTACGACATTAGGGTTGTTCTTGATTCTGGCCGAGTGCTTACTAAAAGGGGCGGGTATGTTATGCCTGGGTTCGTCTATGAATGCGACGTCATGATCACAACAAATGGGGTGACTATAGAACCGCGAAGCATTCGTGACTATTGGTTTCCGCACTAGACCGAACTACCAGCATGTATGGTGTAAATATTCAAACGCGCTGTTGCGCCGATGGATATTGGGTGAAGTTGGGATGATCGGGGCGAAAACTCATTCGGAATTTGTGGATATGGCCGTGTGGCAGGTGGCAAGAGGAATAAAAGGCGTGTAGTTGAAGGGCGACGGAGGTAGCAGAAAGCGCAGTGAACAGAAAATTCACAGGTCGCGGGTAGAGTTCACACGTTCGCTTGCTTGCCCGCCGTAGCTACGAAGGCGGGGATGTCGGCAAGGCGATGGGTCACGCAGCTTTTCCGCTGCAACCGTGGCAGGTGTCCACGTAGTAGTGGTTCAACAGTCCGCCGAGGGCGGAATCGCATTTTACCTTCTCCGGCGGCGCGGGTCGGTCGGGGTACTTGTATCCAATCGTGATCTTGTTGCCAAGTCCCTGATGCGGCCGGTGCTGGTTGTGATGGCGTTCGATGGCGTTCAATGCGTGTTGCAGATGCGATAATTCATTGCGGTGCAAATACCCCTCGTAGTTTTTCCCAATCTGGCGTCGTAGCGATTGGGTCGATCAGACCGGATTGCCATCGGGTTTTGTGTCCGAATAGCCGCGCATAGATCGTAGCCCTACGATGGAAGAGGACCTTTGTGGTTGTGTGGTGGAGTGAATTTGCGCGGTCACGAGCCGTCCGCAGTATCCTAGAAAAGGCGGTAAGGCTATAGAGTAGAACATGAACAGGTTACGGTTTAATTCGCACGCGCCCATTGGTGAACCGACCACATTTGCATAACCGATTGCCCTTCAAGTCTTACAGCCTTACAGCCTCACAGTCTGCTGCCCTTTTTAGAATTATGATCGTAGCGCCTTTCCTCCCCATACACCCACACACCCTCTTTCCTCTTTCCGCTTTCAGCTTTTCTCATAACCGCTCTCACTTCCGCCTTGCCACCCGCCATCAATCCCGCTATCTTCTCCGTTATCCGCGTGTCCGTTATTCCGAACCGTTGCGATGCCATAGGACTCCTGCATGCCGATCAGTTGGAACGAAATCCGCCAGAACGCCATCCGCTTTTCTCGCGAATGGGCCGAGGAGCACCGTGAGGACGCGGAGGCCAAATCCTTCTGGGACGAGTTTTTCGGCGTGTTCGGCGTTCGTCGCCGCCTGCTGGCCACCTTCGAGGAGCCAGTCCGCAAGATCAACGGCCAGTACGGCTACATCGACCTGTTCTGGCGCGGCGTGATGCTCGCCGAACACAAGAGCCGCGGCAAATCGCTCGACAAGGCCGAGTCGCAGGCGTTCAACTACATTCAGGATCTCGCGCGCGAGCAACGCCCCGACGACCTGCCGCGCTATGTGATCCTGTCGGACTTCGACCGTATCGCCCTCTACGATCTCGAACCGGACGAGCAACTCGAACTGCCGCTCTTCGCGGCGCGCAAATACAGCAAATCCGAGTTTTCCCTCAAGGACCTGCACAAGCACATTCACGAACTCGCCTTCATCGCGGGCTACAAGCAGCACCGCCTGCGCGAGGAAGACCCGATCAACATCAAGGCTGTGGAGATTCTCGGCGACCTCCACGACGCGCTGGCCGCTGGCGGCTATGCGGGCCACGACCTCGAACGCTTCCTGGTGCGCATCCTCTTCTGCCTCTTCGCCGAAGACACCGGCCTGTTTGAGCCCGAGACCTTCACGCTCTACATCGAGAACCGCACGGCCAAGGACGGCTCCGACCTTGGCGTGCTTCTGGCCCAACTCTTCGAGGTGCTGGACACTCCGCCCGATCGCCGCCAGA
>JBIJDW010000380.1:0-3328 GCA_044343885.1 Kiritimatiellia bacterium | reverse complement strand
CGAATCCCGCTGGCGGCGGCTTCTCCCCGGCCAAAGCCGGTCATGCTGACAACTCCCATACGCGACACGCTCCCCGGGTTTTATCCACCCGCATCGAATCCTGCTACTGTCTTGCCGGCACAGGCTGGATTGCTTGATTTTCTGAAACAGGACTTCCACACCACGCTGTTTTGGGCTATGCTGTCTACTCGTCATGCCCCTGTAGCTCAGCAGGACAGAGCAGCGGATTTCTAATCCGCTGGTCGGGTGTTCGAGTCACCCCAGGGGCGCCATTCTAAAAAGTGAAATCGGAATTATTAAAACAGTTATTCTCTTCCCGGTCAAGCCACCCGCCGGTTTTGCCCCTTGAGGACTTGAGATCATGATGCGAAATCAAACGGCGTGGATTTTATTTGGCGTGCTGGCAGCGGTGTTTCTGGTAACCTTGGTGCTGCCGGTTGGCATCGTGGTGGTGGGCGGCTTTCAGACGGAGGGCGGCTGGACGGGGCGCTATGTGGCGGACGTCTTTCGTAATCCGATCTATGCCGAGGGTCTGCTGAACAGTTTTGGAATCGCGGTCGGTACGACGCTTCTGGCGATCGGCATCGCGCTGCCGCTGGCCTGGCTCGCGAACCGCTTTGACTTCCCCGGAAAAGGGCTACTGGGAGCGCTGATCCTGGTGCCGTTGGTGCTTCCCCCGTTTGTCGGCGCGATCGGCCTGACCCAGATTCTTGGCCCTTACGGCGCGCTGAACGCGTTGCTGGAGCTTGGCCCGGTGGACTGGCTCGGACAGTCCCGTTACGCGGGCGTGGTGCTTCTGCAGGCGCTGGCGCTCTATCCGATCATCTTCCTGAACGCCTCCGCTGCGCTGGCCAACGTCGATCCGGCGATGGAGGAGGCCGCCGCCAACCTGGGATGCTACGGCTTCCGCGCCTTCCGGAGAATCACGCTGCCGCTGATCCTGCCGGGCCTGTTCGCCGGCGCCACGCTGGTGTTTATCGCCAGCTTCACCGAGTTGGGAACGCCCCTGATGCTTAATTACACCCGCTGTTCGGCGGTGCAGGTGTATGACGCATTGAAAGAGGTCAGCTCAAGCCCGTTCCCCTTTGCGCTGGTGACGGTGGTGCTCACCACCAGCGTGCTGCTCTACGCCGCAAGCCGTGCGCTCTTCGGACGCCAGGCGTACGCCATGACCGCCAAGGCGTCTGTCTCGCGGACGCAGATCAAGCGGACGGGCGGGCGCGGCCTGCTGACCGCCCTGCCCTTCCTGGCGGTGGCGGGGGTGGCACTGCTGCCCCATGCCGGCGTCGTGCTGACCAGCTTCAGCGCGCCGGGCGCGTGGTACCGGCAGGTCGTTCCGGAGGCGCTGACGGTCGCCCATTACACCGAGGCGCTGGGGCACGGCATGACGCTGGACGCGATTCGCAACAGCCTGGCCTTCTCATCGCTGGCGGTCGTGCTCAACGTGATTCTGGGCGTCGCGGTCGCGTGGGTGGTCGTTCGCTCCACCCTGCCGGTCCGGGGTCTGCTCGACGCGGTGGCGATGATTCCTCTGGCCGTGCCGGGTCTGGTGATGGCGTTCGGTTTTCTGGCATTGAGCACACGCCTGTGCAATCTGCCGTGGTTCCACGCGCGGCCCGCGTGGGCGGCGCTGGTGGACGTGCGGGAAAATCCCACACTGTTTCTGGTAATCGCCTACGCGGTCCGGCGGCTCCCCTTCATGGTGCGCGCGGCCGTGGCGGGGCTGCAACAGACGTCGGTGACGTTGGAGGAGGCGGCGGCCAACCTCGGCGCGCCGCCACTCAAAGTCCTGCGGCGGATCACGGCGCCGCTGATTGCCGCCAACCTGATCGCCGGCGCGCTGCTGGCCTTCGCCTTCAGCATGCTGGAGGTGAGCGACAGCCTGATTCTGGCGCAGAAGATCGACTACTACCCGATCACCAAGACCATCTTCGAGCTGTTCCAGCTCATCGGTGTCGGGCGCTATCTGGCCGCCGCCCTCGGGGTGTGGGCGATGAGCTTTCTCGGCGTGGCGATCATCGGCAGCAGCCTCCTGCTCGGGCGCAAAATGGGGGCGCTGTTTCGGACGTAGCCCGGGGTCAGAAAAACAGATCGCGTTCGCCGGCCACAATCCGATCGTAGGCGCCTTTGAACGACGGATAGAACTTGGGCAGGTTCGTCTCAACCTCGCGCAGCTCGCGCTGCAGCACCGGTTCGCAGATCGCGCGTGTCTCGGGCGAGGCGAAATCCTCCAGCCACTCGCGGAACGTGAGTACCGCGTTGATCTTGCAGAACTTGCCCTCCTTGCCGGTCTTGAGCGAATCCATGATGCAGCCGCCTGTGCGACCACACCGATAGCCTGCCGTGCAAAACGAGGTGATAATGCCCATTCCTGCCAGGTCGCGGATCAGCGAGTCGAGCGTCCGGGTGTCGGCTAAAACAAACTGCTGCCGGTCGATCACCTGCTGCGTTTCGCTTGCAAACTCGCTGTAGCCGCCGATCGCGATGTTGCTGCTGGCATCCATCTGCGTGACACCCCCGCGCAGCACGGCGCGGTCGCGCACCGCTTGGCGCTCGCGACAGGTCACGATCATTCCGGTGTACGGCACCGACAGGCGCGTGACGGTGACGATCTTCTGAAAATCGTCGTCGTTCACTAGGTACGGCGATTCGGTTGGCACGTCGGTTCCGCTGGCGGGTTCGAGCCGCGGGAACGAGATGGTGTGCGGACCGATGTTGAACCGCCGCTCGAGATCGCGGGCATGGCAGACCAGCGCCAAGACCTCGAAACGCCAATCGTACAGGCCGAACAACGCGCCAATGCCGACATCGTCAACTCCAGCCTCCAGCGCCCGGTGCATGCAGGTCGTGCGCCAGTCGTAGCTCCCTTTCACCGTTCCCGCCGGATGCAGCCGCTCATAGGTCGGCCGGTGGTAGGTTTCCTGAAACACCTGGTAGGTGCCGATGCCGACACCCTTCAAGACGCGCAGATCCTCAACCGGCAGCGGGGCCGCGTTCACATTGACGCGGCGAATGCCGAGCGTGGCACCGGTTCGGGACTTGATCTCCCGCGCATACACGGTGCGGATGGTTTCGGCGATGTATGCGGTGGATGTGTTCGGATGCTCGCCGTAGACCGCGATCAGCCGCTTGTGGCCGAGGCGTCCGGCGAGCACGTCGATCTCCTGGCGCACCTCGTCCATGCTGAGCATCCGCCGCACCTGACTGTGGTTGTCCGCATGGAATCCGCAGTAGGCGCAGCGGTTGACGCAGAGGTTGCTCATGTAGAGCGGCGCGAAGGTCACGATCCGGTTGTCGTAAACGGCGGTCTTCACGCGGAAGGCGGTCG
>JBIJDW010000379.1:0-3330 GCA_044343885.1 Kiritimatiellia bacterium | reverse complement strand
CGCACCGTGAGCGAACGGGCCATGACCGAGAGGATGCGCACCGTGGCGCGAGTTGTCGCCACGCCGTCGAGATACAGCTCCTTGGTCTCCTGGAGATCGCGGTTGTAGCCGCCGGGGAGCGCCTTGACCACGGCGCAGGCCGCCGTGCTGTGGCCGAGAAGGCGCGCCGCCTTGGCGCGAATCAATTCCAGCACGTCGGGATTATGCTTCTGCGGCATGATGCTGCTACCGGTGCACAGCTCGGCGGGCAGGACAAAGTATCCGAATTCGGGCATGGAGAAGAGAATCAGGTCTTCGGCCAGGCGCGACAGGGTGAGCATCACCTGCGTGAGCGCCCCCAGTGTGATCGCCTCGCACTTGCCGCGCGCGTTGCTGGCGTAGAAGACATTGTGGTGCGGCGCGGAGAATCCGAGGAGCCGCGCCGTCAGCGCGCGGTCGAGCGGCAGCGGCACGCCATAGCCCGCTGCGGAACCGAGCGGACAGCGGTCATTATACGTGTAGGCGGCCTCGACCGTGACCAGATCGTCCAGCAACGCCTCGGCGTAGGCCGACGCCCACAGCCCCACGGTGCTGGGCATGGCCGGCTGCAGGTGGGTGCGGCCCACCATCGGCATCCGCTCGTGTTTGCGCGCAAACCGCAACAGACCGCCGGCCAGTTCGGCCGTCTCCAAGATCAGCCCCAGCAGATGCTCGCGTCCATGCAGCCGGATGTCGACCGCCACCTGGTCGTTGCGGCTGCGCCCCGTATGCACGCGCCGCCCCAGATCTCCCAGCGTCTCGGTGAGCCGACGCTCGACCGCCAGGTGGACGTCCTGATCGGCCTCGGTGATAACAAACCGCCCCTCGCGCGCCGCTCGCATCACGCGCACCAGCTCGCCCGTCACGGCATTCCGGTCCTGGCGGGAGATGATGGCAGGCTTGACCGGCATCGCCTCGAGCGTCCGCACGTGCGCGGCCGTCCCGATGCAGTCCCACTCGACCAGTTCCAGATCGAGAACCGGATCCTTGCCGACCGTGAAACGGAGCACATCGGGATGGATCGCCCCGACAATCGTTTTTTGGGTTTGTTCCGGGGCCGATTCTGCGGCCCTGCGCTTGACTTTGATCATACGCTCAATCCTTGTTACGGGCACCTCAGACCAGAAGTTCCGGCGCGGTGCGCTGGAGGAGGGCGCGGCACATGCGCAGGGCGTCTGCGGCCGTTGAGGCGTGTGCGGCGATGCCACGCGCGAGTTTGGTCGCATCGGCATAGGGGGTTTTTCGGATCGCGTGCTTGACCTCGGGGATGGCGGTCGGCGTCATGCTGAGCGTGTTCACACCCATCCCCATCAACAAGACGGCCAGAGCCGGGTCCGCCGCCATCTCGCCGCAAACGCTGACGGGGCGTTTGTACCGCATGCCGGCCTTGACCGTATGACGGATCAGGGTCAACACGGACGGGTGCGTCGGCTGGTACAGGGAGGCGACAGTCTCATTCACCCGGTCGACCGCCAGCGTATATTGGACCAGATCGTTCGTGCCGAGGCAGAGAAAGTCGGCCTGGCGGGCCAGGATATGGGCTGTCAGGGCGGCCGAGGGAATCTCGATCATGGCCCCCACCGGGATGGACTCCGTGAACGCGACGCCTTCGGCGCGAAGCTCTTCCTTGCACTGTTCCAGAATCGCGTTGGCCGCGCGGAGTTCTTCCACGTCACAGATCATGGGGTACATGATTTGAACATCGCCGCAGGAGCTGACGCGCAGAATGGCACGCAGTTGCCTGCGAAACACCTCCGGCGTCTTGAGCAGATAGCGGATCGAGCGCAGCCCCAGGAACGGATTGGCCTCGGGCTGGACAGACGTGGCACCGCAGACCTTGTCGCCGCCAAGATCGAGCACGCGAATAACCACCGGGCGCCCGGTCATGGCGCACACCATGGCTCCGTAAGCCTCGACTTGTTCATCTTCGTCCGGTTCCCGACCCAGTTGCATCCACAGGCTCTCGGTGCGATACAGGCCGATGCCTTCGCTTCCCCGGATCGCCAGTTGCGCCAGATCGGAGGTGTGGTCGGCATTGGCCAGAATGGTCACGCCATGGCCGTCGGGCGTCTCCGCCCGCATATTGCGCGACCGCTGCCAATCCACGGATGCCTTGCGGTGCGCCGCGCAAACCTGCTTGAACTCCGCCAGCTCGTCGGGCGTCGGGCGCACGATGACCGTCCCCTTGTACCCGTCCAACAAGACTTCGTCTCCGGTGCGGACTTCGGATGAGACGTGCTTGAGTCCGACGACCGCCGGGATGCCGAGGGCGCGTGCGATGATCGCGGTATGCGAGGTGGCGCTCCCGCGGTCGATGACCAGCCCCAGGACGCCGTCCCGCGGAAGTCCGACCGTCTGGGACGGGGTGAGGTCGTCGGAGATGATGATGTGCGGCTGGTCGAATGCGGAGGGGATCGTTTCAGAGACCCCCATCAGGTTGCGCAGGATGCGACGGCCAATATCTAGAATATCGGAGCTTCTCTCGCGCAGGTAGGCGTCATGCATGGCAGCGAATTTGGCGCTAAACTCCTCTGTCACGCGGTGGACGGCCACCTCGGCGCACGCCGTGCGTTCGCGGATCAGTTTCTCCACGCAGGACTTGAGAAAGCCGTCATCAACCACCATCAGATGGGCGTCAAACACGCCGGCTTCACTCGGTCCAATGCGTTGGGAGACCTCTGTAACCAGATCGAGAATCTGCTGCCGGGTGACCGCAATGGCCAAATGGAAGCGGGCGATTTCGGCATCGATCTCTTCGGGCGGGATGGTGCGATCAGGGATTTCGTCCAAGCGCGCATGAACCACCCACGCGGGGCCGCTGGCGCGACCGGCCACGGCCGGAATGCCTTCAAAGCAGGCGCCGTCTCGCGGCGGCGGCTGGATGGGAGGGTTACTGTTCATCGGGTATGTCAAATTTGCGCGCCACTAACGCCGACAGTTCGTTGAGCACATCCAGGGCCTGAGGGCCGGTTGCCGACACCCGCAACACCGTGCCACAGGTCGCTTCCAGCGTCATGAGCGCCATGATGCTCCGGCCCGAGACCACGTCGCCGTCCTTCTCCACCTGGACGTCGGCGTTGAAGCGAGCCGCCATCTTGGCAAACAACCCGGCCGGCCGGACATGCATCCCATATTTGTTCAGCAAAACCAATTCACGCGTTTCGCGTTTGCCACCATTTGCCTTTGCCACGCTCACCCTCCACTCTCTGCGTGATGACGCTTGATCTGTTCGTCGAGGTCGCGATGCGCCACATGACCTGACAGCTTCAATTTATACTCCATTGCGGCGGTTTCCGCAATATTAACCAGATC
>JBIJDW010000065.1:0-10631 GCA_044343885.1 Kiritimatiellia bacterium | reverse complement strand
GGTGAAGGTCACCCAATAGTCTCGATCCGGATGCTTGTTGGCAAAGGTTTCCAGCAGCCCCGGATCGTAACGGCCGGGATAGACCGTTTCGCCGCTGCCCAGCTTGGTGATCCCCTTCAGCTCTTTTTTCGTTCGCATCTCCGCCATCACACACCGCCTCTTGCCAGGTGAAACACCGTCAACGCCGTCAGCCCGTACAGCAGGATGGTCACGATCAGCACGCGGTCGGTGAGGAGCACCCGCTCCGGACGTTCCCCGCCGCCCTTCCGGTAAACCAAGTCGAGGTAGCGCAGAATGCCGAACAGCACGAAGGGAATGGTTAGCCCGAGGCAGTGGGTGCCGAAGCGCGTGACCGTCTCCGCGGAAAGGGTGTAGAGCGAATAGCTGACGACCGTCGCCGCGCTGACGACCGCGATCGCCTGATCGAGCGCCCGGGCCTCATAGCCGTCGAGCGCTTCCCGCGTTCGGGTCTCGTCCGATTCGGAGCGCACCTTCTCATGCCGCCGCTTGCACAGTGCGAGGAACAGCGCTAGCAGGAAGGCGCAGAGCAGCAGCCACGGCGAGATCCGCACGTCGATCGCCACCGCTCCGGCCACGGCCCGGATCACAAAACCGATCGCGATGATGAACGCATCGACCAGTGCCACCTGCCGCAACCCGTAGGTGTAGAGCGCCTGCAGGCCCAGATAGGCAAGAATCGTTTCGCCGAGGCCGGCAGTGATGGCAAATCCCGCCGCCACGCCGGCTGCCGCGAGCACGGCTGCGGCGAGGACCGCCGGTGCCACGGCCAACGCGCCAGATGCCAGCGGACGGGATCGCTTTTGGGGATGCGCGCGATCGGCCTCCCGGTCGTGGATATCGTTGATCAGATAGACCGCGCTCGATGCGGCGCAGAAGGCGGCGACCGCCGCCAGCGCCGAGATCAGCGCCCCCCATCCCGCCGCGTTTCCCTGCTGGCTCGGATCCCAGCGGGCGAAGAAATAGGCGGCCAGAACCACGCCGTTTTTGGTCCACTGGCTGGGCCGCATCGCCCGCACCAGCGCGAGCGGGCACCACCCCCGTTGTGCAATGAGACCGCCCATCACGCGACCCGTCTTTTGGGCCAGCGGCGGAAGCCGCTCCGCCAAGCCAGCTTCAACACCATCAGGAAAGCCTCGCCGGCGATGCCCGTATTCATCTTGGAATAGCCGGCGCGGCGATCTTCAAACACGATCGGGATCTCCTGGATCCGAAACCCGCCCATCCACGCGCCATGGTTCAGCTCGATCTGAAACGAATAGCCGTTGGAGGTGACCCGGTCGAGGTCGAGTGTCTCCAGCACGCGCCGGCGGAAGCATTTGAAGCCACCGGTCGGATCACAGACGGGCAGCCCCGTGACGAGGCGCACGTAATAGCCCGCGAAGGTGCTGAGCAGCAGCCGGCTCAGCGGCCAGTTCATCACGCGGATGCCGCCGATGTAACGCGAGCCGATCACCAGATCGGCATCGTCTGCGGCGGCAACCAAGTGCGGCAGGGCGGCCGGATCGTGCGAAAAATCGGCGTCCATCTCGACAATCTTATCAAACCCATTCGCCAGCGCCCACGTGAAACCGGCGACGTAGGCGCGCCCGAGGCCCTGCTTGCCCGGCCGGTGCAGGACATGCACGCGCGCATCGGCGGCGACGAGCGCGTCAATCAGCGCGCCCGTGCCGTCCGGCGAATTATCGTCCACAAACAACACGTGGGCGTCGGGAAGGGCACCGAAGACCGCCTGCGAGATCGGGCCGACATTATCCTTCTCGTCATACGTGGGAATGATGACCAGCGTCTTTTCCATGCGCAAATTGTAGGCGAATCACCCCCTCCGGCGCAAGCGGCGATTGCGGAGGGATAGAAAAGGGGGGAAGAGAAGCAGGGCAACCGCATCTAATTTTTACCGCAAAAGCCGCCAACGTGCGGTTTCACTCGGATGCCTCGCCCGTGAATACACGGACGGCATACCGGTGAAACCGCTGAATGACACAATTAAAAAAGACTTTGAGCGAATGTTCGTTCCGCCGTCCGTGTATTCACGGGTGAGGCGGACGAAACATTCGCTGATTTGTTGCGGTTTTTGCGAAAAGTGTTCTTTTTTTTGCAGCAGGGGCAGAAATTTAGATGCGTTCGACCTGGGAAGAGAAGGGTTCAGGGTTCAGGCAGGCCACCGGCCTGCGGCCGAATGGGAAACAGAATTGAGACATCGTCCTCGTCCTCGTCCTCGTCCTCGAATCGTGAAATCGAGGACGAGGACGACGACGAGGACGAGGACGATGTCCAGTACGACAGGCCTGCAAATGGGCGTTGACGATGCGCCGGTTGATATGATAATTCTGCTGCGTCCATCACCACCCCGGGAGGGCGCATGATCCCCAACCATCTCCACGTCACCAGTCTGGCCAACCCCAAGATCAAGACGGTCGTCAAACTCCGTCAGCGCTCGCATCGCGACGGGCTGGGGCTGATGCTGACCGAAAGCTACCGCGACATCACGCGGGCGTTGGACGCGGGTTATGTCCCGACGCAGCTCTTCTTCTGCGAGGAGCTTTTTCTGAAAAACGAGAACGAGCCGGCGCTGATCGACCGCTGCCGTGGCGGCACGTGCGAGATCGTCTCCTGCACGGCGCCGGTGTTCGAGAAGATCGCCTACCGCGAACGGCCGGACGGTCTACTGGCCGTCGGGCCGCAGATCCGGCGCGCCCTCGCCGACCTGGTCCTTTCGGAAAACGCCCTGGTGGTAGTGGCCGAGGCGATCGAGAAGCCGGGGAATCTGGGCACCATCCTGCGCACGGCCGATGCGGCGGGGGTGAGCGCGGTGATCGTCTGCGACCGCTGCACCGACATTTACAATCCGAACGTGGTCCGCGCCTCGACCGGCATCATCTTCTCGATGCCGCTGATCGAGACGGGCAGCGCTGAGACGCTCGCTTTTCTCCGCCGCAACGGCTTTTCCATCCTCGCCGCGACGCCGCACACCGACACGCTGCACATGAACGCCGATCTCACCGGCCGCGTCGCCGTCGTCGTCGGCGCGGAGCAGTACGGGCTTTCCCGGCTGTGGCTCGACGCCGCCGACCTGCGCGTGCGCATCCCCATGCTCGGCCGGGCCGACTCCCTCAACGTCGCCGCCGCGACCACGATTCTCCTCTTCGAGGCGGTGCGCCAGCGCATCGCCGCCGGCCTCGCCGTTCCCGCCGCGCCGAAGGAGAATGACGAATGCCCAAGGGAAAGCGCGAAGCGAGTGCGTGGGTGTGTGAGTGTGTGAGTGTGTGAGTGCGTGCGGTGAAGGCGCGAAGCGGGTAGACGGCGTCCCGCCGCGCCGCAGGCCAATGGAATATAGCAAATGGTGTCAGCGCGAAGTGCTTTTCAGCTTTTCTCTTCAGCGTCCCGCCGCGCCGCAGGCCAATGGATAAAGCAAATGGTGTCCGCGCGAAGCGCCTTTCAGTTTTCAGCATTTCAGCTTTTCAGCATTTCAGCTTTTCAGGACCCTCCCCCTGACCCCCCCCAAAAACAGGCCAAAAAAATATTTTAATTATTTTTCATTTTCCACTTGCCAACTTTGTGTCTGCGGGTGTAATCTATCCCCATCGAAAAAAAGTTGGGTTCGGTCCGGGTGGGTTGAATCCAAGAAAAAGCAAAGTGTTGACGGGTTGGACCGAGTGGGAGTATCCTCAATGACATCTTGAAACAGGTGTCGCGGTGGACAATCTCTCTAAAGGAGAAGACGAATGAAAAAGTTAATGATGACACTCGCGGCGGGTTTGTTCGCCACGGCTGTGGTGGCGGAAGTCACGAGTGCGAATGTGGTGGGGTATCAGACCATCACGCTTACCAACGGCTATAACATGTTGGCCGTGAACTTTGCAACGCCGGGCGCCCCTGCCGCAGCCATGTTAATCAATGACCTGCTGCCTTCAGGGTCGAATAAGGTTACCGCTGCTGGCTTGACGGGTAAAACAACCCCTACGGGCGCTGATCAGGTGCGCGTCTGGAATGTTTCCGGAGCATACGAGAATTATTTTCTGTTCAGGAATGCTCTGGTTCCGACAAACACTAAGAACTACCTGTGGTGCTCGGCCACGAGCCCATATCCGGTAGCCACGAATACAACATTCAAAACGGGTGATGCACTGTGGTTCACCTTTGTGGGCACCAAGACAACCTTCACGTTTGCGGGTGAGGTTCCCAATAATGTAGCGCAGACCAAAACTTTGGTGGCGGGCTACAACATGTTGGGCGCAGGTTTCGCGGCAGATTGGGATCTGAACGCGATCGGTACCAACGTCTGGAGTGGTGCCGATTTTACTGGAAAAACAACCCCTACGGGAGCTGATCAGGTGCGCGTCTGGAAAACGGACACGCAGAGCTACAAGGATTACTTCCTGTTCAGAAATAGCTTGGTACCGACAAACACTAAGAATTTCAAGTGGTGCTCGAGCGTAAGCCCGTATCCCGTCACGACCGGGGCTGATATCATTCCGATGGCGAGTGCGGTGTGGTTCATCAAGGCGAAGGCAGGCACCTGCCAGTTCGCTCCTCAGATCCCCTACACGCTGCAATAAGTCTACTGATTTCCCCAGGGTCGGATGACCCGGGGAACTTACAACAACAAATGGCGGTACTGAAAGCCGTCGGTTAAGAAAGCGGAATCGGTATTTATCGACGCCGTGTAAAAGGGAAAAAAATGAAAAAGAGTATTGTGATGGCCTTTGTGGCGCTCGCCATGACGGTTTCGGTTCAAGCGGCTTCGTTCAACTGGGGTGTTAGCTTGGTCTATTATACTGGGCAAACCGCCGAGAACGTTGGCGCTGTCGGTTTGACCGGAAACCTGTGGTTGGTTTATCTGTCCACGGGCAGTACGAGTGGGATCAGTGTGGACAACGCAGGCGCTCTGACGTTAGACGCTGGTCAATCGTTGGCAACTTCTGTGGTTAATTTCACGGGTGATGGGACGTTTGGATACGCCGGCGCTACCACCACCACCTTTGGAAATAAGTATGTTGTTGTGGGTTATGATTCAGTCGGAAACAAATATGGTATCAGCGACATTTACACAACCTCTGAGGAACTGGCGATTCCGGGTGGCGGCACGGCAAAAGATGGCGTGTTTTCCAATGTGAATCCTGATCCTTTTGGAATGGAGTCGCCAGCACTCAATCTGGGCATCGCTGCGGTTCCTGAGCCCACCAGCATGGCTCTGTTGGCACTTGGCGCCGCAGCTCTCGGGCTGCGCCGCAAGTTACGCAAGTAACCACGCAGAGACGATGCGTGTGACATGAGTTGCACAGAAGCGTGGAGAGCGTAATGAACCCCGGGGAGATCCCCGGGGTTCATTATTTATTGAGGGAGATCGGACTTGGCAGGCCGTGTCGCAGTCTTGTAAAATGCCGATCATGAGCGCCAACATACCCCCTGCTGCGCGAATGCGACTACTCGATCGTGCGCAGTTACAAGACTGAAACACACGAAAGCGGGATCCGCCAGCAAACTGTTACAGACGCGCCTCGACACAGAGTATACGCGTTGTGATAACTCGCGCATACGAAACCGAGAGGGGCCTCCCATGAATCGTCTCATTCGCTCGTCAGCCTCCGGAGTCATCGCGGCAACCGTCTGCCTGGTCTATTGGCAGACTTGGCATTTTGAGTTTATCAGCCTAGATGACGGCGACTATGTGTTCTTGAATCCACAGGTCTTACAGGGATTGACGCTCGATGCGTGGAAGTGGGCATGGGGAACGGTGGGATATTCCGCGAACTGGCATCCGCTGACGTGGCTCTCGCTGATGGCTGACGTGGAGTTCTTCGGAGGGAAGAATGTCGGCGCAATGCACCTGCACAATATGGCGCTGCATGTAGCCAACGCGGTCTTGCTGTTCTGGCTGATACTAGCCATTCTAAAAAACATCCGAGGAGGGCTTGAGCCTGGAAGTGCCGTTGGCACGCAGGCTGAAAGTGTCTGGCGTGCGGTTCTGCCGTGTTTCTTTGCCGCCGTACTGTGGGCGGTACACCCGCTTCGGGTCGAGGTGGTGGCGTGGGTTTCTGAACGCAAAGAGCTGCTAAGCGTGTTCTGGGGGCTTGCTGCTTGCTGTCTCTACCTCCATGGTTCTGTCTCGGGAAAGGGCACAGGCAGGCTGCTGTATGGACTGTCGGTGCTGTGTTACGGGTTGTCTCTGACGGCCAAGCCAGTGACGGTCGGGTTGCCTGCGATCCTGATCGCTTTCGAATTTGCATGTGTGAGGCGACCGAGGTGGTGGCGCGTGACACCGTTTATGCTGCTGGCACTTGCGGGCTGCATGGTCACGGTCGCCGCGCAGCAAGAGGCCATGGCACCGGTCAGGGAGGTCGTCCTGTCGACGCGGCTGATGAACGCCGTTACCGCACTCGGCGTCTATTTGCGTCAGGCCGTGCTGCCTTATGGGCTCGGGGTTTTCTATCCAGTATCGACGGAAATTAAGTGGGGCGTGTTCTCGGCGGGAGTGCTCGTGCTTCTCGGTTCCGCAGCCTGCGGCGTGCGGATGCTGATATACGTGCTGAAAAATCACTGTGATGCTCCAGCGTCATCTGATAGGTTCGGCATTTATGCCATTATTGTGGCCTGGTGTCTAGTCGGACTGCTGCCGATGTTGGGGATTGTACAGGTCGGAAGCCAAGCGCATGCAGATCGATACACCTACTGGGCGGGTTGCGGTTTCTCAGTCGCTCTTGCCTATGGGGCCAGCCAACTACTCGGATGGACAGAGAGGCGCCGCTTTTTCGTGCGCGCTCTGTACCCGTGCGTATTTGCGGGTCTTTTGGCCTTGTACGCTATTCTTGCATGGCGTCAGGCCGGAGCTTGGGAGAACACGCTCAAGCTTTTCTCCCATTCTTACGAGACAGGCGACAAGAATGCATGGGCCGCTTTTGCGCTGGCCCAGCAATACTCGGCGATCAACCCGGTTAAAGCTGAAGCTCTCTACCGAGTTTCTATCGAGAAGAGTCAGAACAGCGAGAACCTCGGAGGGCTTGCAATTTTCCTAGCCATGAGAAGTGAAGACAGCACGCTTGACGAGCCTTTTGCCTTAGCTCAACGGGCGCTGACGTTTGACAAGGATTCGGTTTCCGGACACGAAGCGATGGGCGTGATTGCCTTCCGAAGGCAGGTTTGGGCGAAAGCGGAAGAGCATCTCACGCACGCAGTAAAGGCTAAGAATGCAAATCCTGCGACCTTGGAATGGTTGGCCATGGCGCAACTCAACCAGAAAGAATACCGGGCCGGATATGAGACGTACAAGCGTATTGCCGAGCGCTTACCGGGCGACATGCGTATCCGTGAGGAAGTCAGGAAAGCGTATGCCTTAGCGCTCCAGGCAGGCGAACTCCGCAGCAAAGAGTGATATGATCAAGCACAATAAAATCGTCGTCGTCATGCCTGCGTACAACGCGGAGAAGACCTTGCGGCGCGCCTACGACGAGGTGATGGCGCAGGGGGTGGTGGATGCGGTGATCGTGGTTGACGACGCCAGCCGGGACCGGACGGTCGAGATTGCCCGGACCCTGCCGGGCGTGCGGGTGCACCGGCACGCGGCGAACACCGGCTACGGGGGCAACCAGAAGAGCTGCTACCGGCTGGCGCTGGAGGCGGGGGCCAACATCGTGATCATGGTCCACCCCGACTGCCAGTACACCCCCCGGCTGATCCCGGCCATGGCGTCGCTGATCGCCAACGGCCTCTATCCCTGCGTGCTAGGCTCGCGCATTCTGGGCGGGCATGCGCGGCAGGGCGGGATGCCGCTGTGGAAGTACGTGTGCAACCGGTTCCTGACTGCGGCGATGAACCTCCTCTTCGACGCGAAGCTCTCCGAATACCACACCGGCTACCGGGCCTTTTCGCGGAAGCTGCTGGAGAAGCTGCCGCTGGAGGCGAATACCGACGACTTTGCCTTTGACGCGCAGATGCTGGCCGAGATCCTGTGGACGGGGGCGGTGGTGGCCGAGATCTCGTGCCCGACGGTCTACAACGACGAGGCCTCGTCGATCAATTTCCGGCGCAGCGTGAGGTATGGGCTGGGGTGCCTGGGGGTGGCGGCGCAGTACCGCCTGTGCAAGTGGGGGCTGGCGCGGTCGGCGCGGTTTACGGCTATAGACGGTAAGGTTGTAAGGCAGAAAGGCTGTAAGGCTGTAAGGCTGTAAGGGCGCGGCGTCCCGCCGCCTACTCTTCCGCAGCCTCATCTTCCAACGGCTGGACCGCGTTGTCGATCAACTCTTGATTGATGGCTTGACGCTGTTTCTGCAACTCCTGATCGCTGAGTTTCTTGGCCAACTCCACGATCTTGGCCTCGGCTTCGGCGCGGGCCGCCTGCTGGCGGGTGGCCTCTTCATTGCGCCTTTTCTCAAGCTGCTTGATATACGACACGGCGGAGCCGCCCTCCTGGATGTGCGCCTGCATATCGATCTTGACCCAGCCGACGTTCGCCAAGTGGTTGGCGTCGTCGTCGGAAGCATCCGCCGGAATCATAATCGTGGCTTTCATGGCGGTGGCGACATCCTCACCGAGGTCATCATTGGCAGAAACCGGGAGGGGCGGAACTCCGACACCCGGCGATCCGCCTACAGCCATGGAGATGAGCTGTTCGGTCGAGGTCTTGAGGACCGGCTCACGAGGAGGCTGGTCGGCTGGCGGTGGCGCGGAACCTGGGCCACTGCCGCCGCTGCGCCCGGCCGCAGAAGCCAGGGCGGGCGCCGCTGCAATGGGCGTGGCGGCGACCACAAGCCCCGCGCCAAGCTGGAGGGAGATGACGACGCCGTCCTTTTCGATGGTGGCGGTTTCGGCGTCGTTGTCGGCGGCGAGGATGGTGTAGCCATCGACGGTGTCGCCGACGTTGAGGTAGAGAATGCGGGGCGGTTTGGCGTCGTTGTCAATGAGACCGACTACGGTGTTGCCGGAGCGGGGGGAGCGGTTGACCGCTTTCAGGGAGATCTTTTTGGCGAGCGCCTCGGCCTGCTTCTGGGCGGGGTCGGGAACCGGCGCGGCCACGGGAGCGACTTTGGCCGGCGGGGGCTTGCCAAAAATCGCCCGGTCAATGATCACCTGATAGGGCGCGAAGGTGTCCTTGGTCGACGTAACCATCGCGAGGCCGCAGGAAGCCCCCGCCGCGATGGCGAGGCTCAGGGCGCAGCAGGCGGGACTGTACAGGCCGCGTTTCATGAGAGAGAGTATAGCACGGTGGGCGAGAGAGAGAAAGCTGGAAGTAAAAAATGGAAATGAGTATAGTGGCTCCAGTTGCACAGGCGGGAACGGGGCCGGGAACGGTGCCGCGCGGTAATAAGGGCACCGCGCAGGGGAGACCATGCCGATAACGGCGCGGTAATAAGGGTGGTTACAGCGGCGGGCCGTTATCGGCCCGCATCAGGCAGGGGAGGAGAGGGCATGCAGGGCAAGCGGGCCTTCTGGCACGATTACACCGGCGTGGGCTTTTACCTGATCACGCTCACGACCTCGCCGCGGAGGCCACTGTTTGGCCGGGTCGAGGAGGCGGGGGTGGCGCTCTCGCCCGAGGGGCTGCGGGTCCTGGAGGCGTGGCGGCGCATGCCGGCCTTCACCCCGCAGATCGAGACCTCGACGCTCTGCGTCATGCCCGATCACCTGCACGGCATCTTGTATGTGCGGGAGCGGCTGCCGCGGCCGCTCGGCGCGATTGTGCGCGGCTTTAAGAGCGGCGTGACCTCGGAATTGCGCGCGCTGACGGGCGATGCCGGTCTCGGCGTTTGGGACGACGGTTATCACGATCTGATCGCGCTCAATCCCGCGAGCATCCACGCCTATCACGACTACATCCTCGACAACCCCAGGCGCTATCGGCTGAAACGGGCGCATCCTGATCTGTTCACCCGGATCGAGGCGCTGGAGGTGCCGAGCCTGCCGCCGCTCCCGGACGGGCGGACGTGGACTGGGTTCGGCAACCCGTTTCTGCTACAGGCGCCGTGGCGGCTGGCGGTGCGGGTATCGCGGAGCGTGACAGAGGCGGAGCTGGAGGCGATGCGGGAGGAGGTGACGGCGCAGATCCGGAGGGATGCCGTGATGGTGTCGCCGTTCATTTCGCCGGGGGAGCGAGCGATGGTCGATCTGGCGCTGGCGATGCCACAGGCGCGCGTGATCGTGCTGAAGAGCGGCGGCTTCCGGCCGCTGTACAAGCCGGATGGGCGCTATTTCGACCTGTGCGCCCAAGGGCGGGTGCTCATCCTGTCGCCGTATGCCTGGACCGGGCGCACGGAGGCGCTCACGCGCGAGCGCTGCCTGGAGATGAACGGGCTGGCTGCCCGAATCGGTGCCGAGATCGGTGCCGATAACGGCACCGCGCAGTAATAAGGCACCGCGCAGTAATAAGGCACCGCACAGTAATAAGGCCCGGCGCGGTAATAAGGGCCGGCGAGCAGCTACAGCACGCCCTTTTTCTGCAGCGCGGCCTCTTCCTCCGGCGTCAGCTCGATGTCGGAGATCGGGCGAGAGCCGCCCTCGATGAGGCTGAGGTTGATTTCACGCTCCTGCTTGCGCAGTTCCTCTTCGCTCATCTGGCGGGCGAGTTCCTGTATCTTTTGGCGGGCGGCCGCCTCGGCGGCGGTCTTGGCCGCGCGCTC
>JBIJDW010000064.1:0-10663 GCA_044343885.1 Kiritimatiellia bacterium | reverse complement strand
AAAACCAACGGGAAATCGACCCCGATTCCGATACCGACCCCGACCCCGATGACCCAATCGCCTCATAAATAGAATTGCTGGTTGGCTTGGCAATCCGGTATGCTGTGAACACATGAAATCAGGAGTGCGTTGCCATGGGAGTCACACGGGTTTTTCTGGGATGGGACCGACCGCTGTGCGAGACAGTTCCGGAGTGGCTGCTGGCCCCGGGAACGCCGGGGCTGATCGACTTGCGCGGGACGGTTGTCGGAATGCCGACGCGCCAATCGAGCTGGCGTTTGCGCGCGGCGCTGCCACTGGCCGCCCATGACCGCCACGGCGCGGCGCTGCTGGCGCCTGAGATCGTGACCGCCTCCGTTCTGATCGCCCCGCCGCCACGCCCCGGCCGTGCCTCGGAGATTCAGTCCCTGCTGGCGTGGCGTCACGTGCTGCTGGCTGCGCCAGTCGGCGATCTCGATGCCTTTCTGGGTGGACAGCGCCCGGCCTCGGGTTCCTGGGCGCTGCCCATCGCGCGCCGTCTGATCGGTCTGCGCCGCGAGCTGGCCGATGGCGCACTCACGATCGGCGAGGTCGCCGCCTGTGGCGTGGAGTTGGTGGAGTCGGAGCGCTGGCAGGCCATGGCGGAACTCGAACGGCGCTATCTCGACTGTCTCGCCTCGTGGAACCTGAGTGACACCCTCTCCGAACAGATCGCCTACGCCCGCGCCGGACATCTCGCGCCCGATGTCCAGCGGGTGGTCCTCGCCGCCGTGCCTGATCCGCCGCGCCTGCTGCTCACGCTGCTGCAAGCCTGGGCCGGCAACGGCGGCACGGTCGTGATTCTGGTGGCGGCGCCGCCGCACGAAGCTGGCGCTTTCGATGCGTGGGGCCGTCCGCTCCCGGATGCGTGGGATAACCGGAACATCGCCCTCGATGACCGGGACATCGTGCTGGCCGCCAACCCCGAAGATCAGGCGGCCTGCATCGCGGGCCTCCTGAAGGACGACCTGGCTGGCAGGACGGCCGATCACACCGGCACGCGCCCAACGCTGGCCATCGGTGTTCCCGACCGCGAGACCGTCGCGCCGGTGCAGCGCGAACTCGCCGCGCTCGGCCTGCCCGCCTTTGATCCGCAGAATCGTCCGCTTTCCGACACGCCCCTCTTTCGTCTCGTTCAGGCGCTGCTGGCCTGGCGCGTGCGACCGGGGTATGCCGAAACCGCCGCCCTCCTGCGCCATCCCGACGTGTTGGCCGCCCTGCCTGATCCCGATGACGTCTTACGCGAGCTGGACGACGTCCAGTCGGAGCGTTTACCGGTCACATTCGCCGACCTGCGTCGCGCCGCGCGGCACCCGGCTGGCGGTAACACGCACGCGCGTCCACCCGAACGCCTGGCCGCCGCACTGGACCATCTCGATGCTTGGTCGGGGCTGCGCGAAGCGACCTCCCTTGCCACGAGCCTGCGCAATGCGCTGCAATCGATCTACGCCCAGCGCCTGCTCCACCCCGAACAGGCCGCCGATACCGCCTTCCAGCAGGCTGGCGAGGTGATTGATCAGGCGCTGCGCGAGCTGGCCGACGCCGAGGCCGCAGGACAGGCTGGCGCGGATGCAGCCACCGTGCTGCTGGCGCGATTGCAGGACGCGACGATCAAGTCGGAGCGCGCCAACGAGCCGCTGGACCTCGAAGGATGGCTGGAGCTGGCGTGGAATCCGGCGCCGGTTCTCTGTGTGGCGGGCATGAACGAAGGCTTCGTTCCCGATGGCCATGTCGGCGACCTGTTTCTTCCCGACTCTCTGCGGCGGCAACTGGGACTGCGTGACGACCGGCTGCGCGTCGCCCGTGACGCCTATGTGCTCGTCGCGCTGTGCGCCCAGCGGTCGGACCCCGCCGCCACGCCGCCGCCACGGGTCGTGCTGCTGGTCGGCAAGCGGGCGAACGCGGGCGATCCGCTGCGGCCGTCGCGGCTTCTGTTCCGCTGCCCGGATGACGTGCTGGTGCAGCGCGCACGAAACCTGTTCCGCGATCCGCCGCCCGTTCGCACCGCCGCCGCCCATGCGGTGAGCTTCACGCTCGACCCGACGCGCGTCCCCCCGGCGAGCCTGACCCAGCGGCTGCCCGGCCGCATCAGCCCCACGGCCTTTCGGGATTATCTTCAATGCCCGTTGCGGTTCTACCTGAAGCGCGTCCTCCAGATGGAATCGCAGGACGACCGCGCCCGCGAACCCGACGCCCGCGGCTTCGGCAACCTCTGTCATGCGGTCGTCGAGGCCATGGCCCGTGATCCCGGCCGCATCTGGGCCTGCGGCGATGCGGCCCGGTTGTCCGAGTGGCTCGCGCGTCAGCTCGATGCCGCAGCCGCCGCCCAGTACGGCGCCCGCCCGTGGCTGGGCGTGACGCTCGCCATCGAAACCGCCACACGACGCCTGCACGCCTTCGCCGCGCAACAGGTCGCCTGGCACGCGGCTGGCTGGGAGATCATCGAATGCGAGACCGCCCGCCATTCCACGACCCTGAACGGAGTCACGATCGGTGGCCGCATCGACCGCATCGATCGCCATCGCGACGGCTCCATCTGCGTGCTGGACTACAAGACGGCGGACCAGGCGAAGCCGCCATCGGAAAGCCATCTGGCACCGGCTGGCGACGACGCGGATCTCCCGGAGGCGATACTCTCGCGCGAGTTTGTCGAGGGTCTGGGTCGCAGCGACGAAGCCGGAGGCAGAACCTCAGCCCGGTCCAAGCGCTGGACCGACCTGCAATTGCCGCTCTACCGCGAAATGCTGCGCGCCACGCAAGGGCCCGATGTGCGCATCGGCCATATCCTCCTGCCCGCCGCGCGGGGCGAAACGTCCTTCGCCGTCTGGGATAGCTACAGCGACGCGCTTCACGGTCATGCCCTGGCCTGTGCCGCCGCCGTGATCCGCCGCATTAGCGACGGCATCTTCTGGCCTCCCGCCGCCCGGCCACCGCGCTACGACGACTTCGGCGACCTGCTTCTGAACGATGCCGAGCGGACGATCGTGCCGCCGCCCAACCCGTGGCCGCTGCGCGAGGCGGCCCGGCCGCCGGGCGCGTCCACCGCCAGCACAGGGAGGGACGCGCGATGAACGTATTCAGCCATTGCGCCATTTCTGCGTCGGCGGGAACCGGAAAAACATGGGCACTCGCCCACCGCTACCTCGCGCTCCTCGCTGCTGGCGTGCCGCCAGACCGCATCTGCGCGCTCACCTTTTCGCGCAAGGCGGCCGGCGAGATATTCGACACCATCGTCGCGCGCCTCTGCCTCTCGGCCGGCGACAGCCGCGAGCGCGAAACAACGGCCGGGAGCATCGTCCGGCAGATGTCGGGAATATCCGCTCCTACGCAGGCCCATGACTATGTCGCGATGCTGCGCGCATTGCTAAACCAATCGCACCGCCTCCGCATCGGCACGCTCGACAGCTTCATTCTCGGCGTGGCGCGTTCTTTTCCGCTCGAACTGGGGCTGCCCCCCGACCTTCGCCCCATGGACAACGACGGCGGCGAGGCCCACGCTCTGCGGCAGGCGCTTCTGACGCGGCTGTATGATCCCCAGCAACGCGAGCGCGACGGCGTGGGAGACCGCTCGGGCGCCGCGCTCCTGGAGGCCTGCAGGCAGGCCGCCTTCGGCAAGGAGGGCAAGGGCCTGGCGCGGCTGCTGGAAGGCGTCATCGGGAACAGCCACGACTTCTACCGCCAGCACGGCAGCAAGACGTGGGGGGACGCCGATCGCATCTGGCCGACGGCACGCTGGTGGGAGGCGTCTGCCGAGAAAGCACGCGTCCAAGCCGCCGACCCCGCGTATCTGGAGCGGTTGCGGCAGGCCTTCGGCGGCGAGACGCGCGCCCTCCAGTTGGGAGCGGCCTGCGCCAATATCGCGGCGGCTGCGGCCGCGCACGCGCCCGACCGGCCGTGGCCGGAGACGCTCAGCGAGACCGTGCTGCGTTCGATCCTCGCCGACATCGGCAACCCCGCCGTCATCCCAACGCTCCTCTATTACAAGAAGTCACATGCGTTACCTCCCGACCTCTGGCCGCCGCTCCAAGCCGCACTGGCCAATCTGGTGGGCGTGGAGATGCGGCGCAGTCTGCAGAAGACGGCGGGACTGCGCGCGCTGCTGGAACGTTACGACACGCTGTACCGCGAGGCGCAGCGCCACGACGGCCGCCTCTCGTTTACCGATTTCGCGCTCCGGCTTGGCGAACCGGCGAACCAGCCGAGTCTCAACCCGGACAGCGACAGGCTCTACATTGACTATCGGCTCGACGGCCAGCTCGACCACTGGCTGCTGGACGAATTCCAGGACACCAGCGACATCCAGTGGCGCGCGATCGCCAATCTGGCGGACGAGGTGGCACAGGATTCGGAACAGCGGCGCTCGTTCTTTTATGTCGGCGACATCAAGCAGTCTATCTACGGCTGGCGCGGCGGCAACTACCGGTTGTTCGGCCGGGTCAGCGTCGACTGCAACATCCCGCGCGGCGCCCCGCTCGTGGAGTGCCACCGATCGCTGCCGGCGATCATCGACACCCTCAACACGGTGTTTGACGGGCTTGGCGATTGGACCCCGCGCGCCGGCCGCGACCGGGGTCCGCACCCCTCCGCCCTAAAAGCCTTTCTAACGGAATGGCAGCCGCATGTGAGCGCCAGACGCGGCGAGGGTTATGGATTTGCCGCGCTGCTGGAGTACACGCCTAAGGTTTCGGGTGCGCGCACGACGTCCGATAGCGGCGGCGATGGCGTGGCTGACGATGGCGACGGCGACGGCGATCCGGCCCAGTACGAGGCGATCGCCGCAGTCCTGGCGGAGGTGCAGCCGGTGCGGCGCGGGCTTTCCGCAGCGGTGCTGGTGCGCGGCAACAAGCAGGGGCGCGCCTGCGCGGATGTGTTGCGGCGCAAGCTGCCAGGCGTTTCCGTGGTCCATGAGGGGACGGGTGGGATTCTGGACAATCCGGTGGTGACGCTGCTGCTCGCACTCGTCCGCTACGCCGCCCATCCGGCGGACACGCTCGCGATGCGGCACCTGCAGATGAGTCCCCTAGCGGAAGCCGCCGGTGATGCCGACTGGCTGACCGGACTGCCCGGCCGCGTGTTTGCGCAGGTGCAGGAGATCGGTTTTGCAGGCGCGCTCCGCGTCTGGGGAGACCGGCTTACGGACGCGCAGGCGCTGCGCGCCGACGATGCCTTCGGACGACAACGGCTCGGCGAGCTGCTGGCTGCAGCCGAGGCTTTCGATGCCACCGGTTCACGCGATCCAGACACCTTCTGTGACCACATCCGCGCCCATCAGGTCAAATCCGAATCTGCCGCCGGGGCGATCCGCGTGATGACCATCCACCAATCCAAGGGCCTCGGCTTCGACCTCGTGTTCGTGCCGTTCGACCCGCGAGCCCGGGGGTTTTCCGGAGCCGCCGGCATCGACCTGCTGCGCAGCGATTGCGGGCAGGACGCCTTCGATGCCGACGGCTGGGTGCTCCAACCGCCGAAGCGCCTGGCGCTGGAGGCGGCTGGCGGCGCGCCGATCGCCGCGCTCGATGCCGCGCGGGCGGAAGAGAACTTCGCACAACTGTGCGTGCTCTACGTCGCCCTCACTCGCGCCAAGCGGGCGATGTACCTGTTCGTTCCACCGGTCTCTGAAAAATCATCGACCGTGCGCGAGGCCGACATTCTGCGCGAGCGCCTCGCCGCTGGCGATGCGGGCGAGGCTCCTCTGCACGGCCTCACCGTGCTCTACACGGCGGGCAGCCGGGCGTGGGATGCGGAGATTCCCGCCGTCACGTCCGACGACGACGCCGGCCAAACGGGTGCGCGTGCGCCACGGCCGCTCGCCGTGACGTTCGTCGCGGAGGCCGCGCGCCGCGAGCCGTCCAAGGAGCGGGCCGAAGGGCGGCCCTTCCCGGCCCGCCACGTGTTCGATTGCGAAGCCTCCGACGTGCGCGCCTTCGGATCGGCCATCCACCGCCTCTTCGAGCGGATCGCATGGATCGAGGATGCCGACATCGAGGCCGTCATTGCCGGCTGGCGGGCGGAGGCTCCCGAATCGGAGGATTTGCTGCGCGATGTCGAGACGCAATTCCGCGCGTGCATCGCCTTCCCCGATGTGCGCGCCGTGCTGGCGCGTCCGGCGGGCGTCGCGCAAGCCGACGTCTGGCGCGAGACCCCCTTCGACACGGTGCGCGAGGGCGCAGACGGACGCGAGATCGTCACCGGCCGCTTTGATCGGCTGGTCATCGCACGCGACCGTTCCAATCAGCCCCTGTCCGCCTGGGTCGTGGACTTCAAGAGCAACCGCGTCATTGACGACCGGGAGATGGCCGACACCGCCGCAGGGTACAAGACGCAGATGCAGGAGTACGCCGCAGCCGCCGCGCGGTTACTCGGGTTGCCTGCCGGGGCGGTCAAGGCGTTGCTGCTTTTCACCCGTCTCGGGAAGGTTTACGGCTGAGTGGCCGAAAAGTCAAGCCACGCGCCGAACAGCGCCTCGGCGTTGCGAGTGGTGAGATCGGCCAGGGTGGCGGGTTCGATCTTGCGCTGACGCGCCACGCAGGCGGCGACATGCGGAACAAACGCCGGTTCGTTGGGCTGGCCGCGCAACGGCACGGGTGTGAGGTAGGGGCTGTCGGTCTCGATGAGCAACCGGTCGGCGGGAACGTAGGCCGACACCTCGCGCAGATCCTCGGCGTTGCGAAACGTCACGATGCCGCTGAAGCTGATGTAAAGGCCCCGGTCGAGCAATTGTCGGGCAAACGCCTTGCCTCCGGTGTAGCAATGCACCACGCCGAGCCGGCCTGCAGCAGCGAGCGCAGCCGATCCGGCCTCGTCAATCACCGCCAGCGTGTCTTCGTCGGCCTCGCGTGTATGGATGATGATGGGCAGCGCGCGGCGTGCGGCGAGGTCGAGCATCCGAGCGAACAGCACAAGCTGGGCCGAGCGGGTGGCGGCGTCGTGGTGATAATCGAGTCCCGCCTCTCCGATGGCACACAGCGTCACGGCTGCCAGACTGGATTCAAAGGCATTCACGCCATCCGCCGACACATCGGACTGGCTACGATCCAGTCCGAGCGCCAGACGCACAGGGTTCGGCTCAGCGCGGAACGCAGCTTCCGCGCCCGCGTTCAGATCCGGGTTCCCGCCGACCGCCAGAATGCGCGTCACGCCCGCCGCAACGGCGCGCGCCACGATCTTCGTCGCGTCGTCGCCGCCGAAGTGCGCGTGCGTGTCTGTGTAATTAACGAGATGAGGGGGCATAAGCCTCGCCCTACTGACCGGGCGACCACTCTTCGGTCACGGGGCGTTTGGATGCGACAACCGCTACGGGCGTCCGGGGCGCCTCGTGTCTGGGCGGCGTCGGATGCGGCCGTTTCACGGGCGGCGGCGGCGTGTGAGTGGGCGCGACCGGATGCCGCGCAGGTTCCTCGGCAACGACAGGCGGCTGCTTCTCGGCAGGATGCGGCTGTTCCATCTTCGGCTGCACCGGATGCGACACCGGCTCTGCGCGGTGATGCGGCTGTTCCGGCTGCACCGGATGTGACACCGGCTCGGGGCGGGGATGCGGCTCCTGACGCGGCGGCCGATGCTGGCTCCGGATGTCGGGAATCGGCAGCAGCAGCGCCTCATCGGGCATCGTACACTTCAGCGGTTCGCCGATAAATTTTTCAATTTCGGGGATGATGAACGATTCATCCTCATCGGCAAACGAGATCGCCGTGCCGGTATGACCGGCCCGGCCGGTGCGGCCGATGCGGTGGACATAATCGTCGGCCTCATACGGGAAGTCGAAGTTGACGACAAACCCGATGTCGTCCACATGCAACCCGCGCCCGGCGACGTCGGTGGCCACCACGACGCGAATTTTCCCGGACTTGAAGTCCTCCAGCACGCGCAGCCGGCGGTTCTGCTGCACATCGCCGCTCAGCATTTCGCAAGGAATGCCCAGGCGGTTCAGCGACTCGGCCACGCGCTCGGTGCTGCTACGCCGATTGCAAAACACCAGCACCCGCTGGTCTGCATGGGTCTTGAGCACGTTATACAGAACCGTGAATTTCTCGCTCGCCCGGACGATGTAGACGACCTGGCTGATCGTATCAATCGTCATGGAATCGGACTCGATTTCCACACGCACCGGCTCGGTCATCCACTGCGAAGCCAGCCGCATCACGTCGTCGTTGAGTGTCGCGCTGTACAACATCGTGCAGCGGCGTTCCTTGGGAGGCAGCCGGAAGATGATCCGTTTGACATCGGGGATAAAGCCCATGTCGAGCATGCGATCAGCCTCGTCGATCACCAGCGTATCGACGCCTGACAGGTCGACCACCTTGCCGCTGACGAAATCAAGCAGGCGCCCCGGAGTGGCGACCAGCAGATCGACCGGACCGGCCTGGAGCTCGGTGCGCTGACGGTCGTAGTCCATGCCGCCGTAAATCGCAAGGTAGCGCAGACCGCAGTACTTGCCCAACGCATCGGCGTCCTGACAGATCTGAATCACCAGCTCGCGCGTCGGCGCGATGACCAGCGCCCGTGGCCGTCCGGGGGCTGAATTGCGGGCATCGGGGGTGCGCATGTAGCGAGTCAGCAACGCCACCAGAAACGCGGCGGTTTTGCCCGTTCCTGTTTGGGCCTTACCCGCCACGTTCTTGCCCGCAAGGGCGTATTCAAGGCTGATCGCCTGAATCGGCGTGCAGTACTGAAACTTCAGATCGGCCACGGCATGCAGGATTTCGGCAGGCAGGTCAAAATCCTGGAACCGCTTCTTATCTTCGACAACCGGCACCACGTACTGATCGAGCGACCAGACGGCGTGCGCCTCACGGCGTCGGGTCGTTTCGGCCTCCTGAACAGCGCCACCCGGACGAACGGACGAGGGATCGGAACGGCCGCTGCGCGGGGGGGGCGGACGCCCGCCCGGCGAATGCCGCTCGGGGCGTGGACCGCGATCGGAATGAGCCGGCCGCTCTGCGTGCGCGGGCCGTTGCGAACCGCTCGAGTCACGATGCGGCGCGTGGCCGACGGCTCCCGGCGCTGCCGTGCGCTCGGGCGACGGCGGACGATCCGGGCGGGGCGTCCGTGCTCCCGGGCGACCGGTTGGCGGCGGGATCGGCCGATCGCGGGGCGAGGCAACCGGCTTGCGCGGGCTTGCGGGTGCACCGCGTCCACCCGGATGAGCGGGGCGGGCAGGCTTGCCCGGACGTTCGGAGATTTGAACCGTGGTCGAGCGGCCCAATAATTTGGCCGCCAATTTTTTAATGAGTTGTAAAGGCATAATGTGACAATCTCTCGTCCAGACGCTCCCGTGTGAGGCCGGACACCGTTAAAAACAAAATGCGGGCAACGTCGGCAAGACGGTGCCCGCAGATCTTGTAAACGCCGAAACGGAACGCGTTTTAACGCTTCGAGAACTGGAAGCGCTTGCGGGCGCCGGGCTGGCCGGGCTTCTTGCGTTCTTTCATGCGCGCGTCGCGAGTCAGGCATCCAGCCTTCTTCAGCGCATCACGCAGCGATACGTCGGAAATGATCAGTGCACGCGACAATGCATGGCGCACCGCACCAGACTGACCGCTCACCCCACCGCCCTTGACGCTGACGGCGAGATCGAACTTACCCTTCATGTTGGTGATCACCAACGGCTGCAGCATGTAATTACGCAATGCCTCGCTGGGGATGTATTTGACTGAATCAACATCGTTGATAACACATTTTCCGTCACCGGACATCAGGCGGACGCGCGCGACGGCGGTCTTCCGGCGTCCCGTGGCGGCAGCAATTTCTTTGACCATGACAAAACCTCTCTCTTATCAGACCGTTTTAGAATTTGAACGCTTCGGGCTTTTGCGCCGCATGGGGGTGCTCTTCGCCGCGATAGACCTTCAGACGGGTCAGGACGCCCCGGCACAGGTGGTTCTTGGGCATCATGCCCCAGACCGCCTCGGTGATCATCCGGTCGGGATGGCGCTCGCGCATCGTCGCTGCGGGGATTTCCTTCAACCCGCCGCGCCAGCCGCTGTAACGCTGATAGATCTTGGTGTCGTCCTTCTTGCCGGTCAATACGACCTTTTCGGCGTTGATGACGATCACAAAATCGCCGATATCCACGCTGGGATCGAAGTCCGGCCGGTTCTTGCCACGCAACGTATTGGCAATCGCCACGGCCAGACGGCCGAGCGGTTTGTCCGCCGCATCGACCAGGAGCCAACGACGGTTGGTGCCCGGGTCTTGAGGTTTGGTTGTCTTGGTGCTCATTCGTAACCCTTTGCGGCGAAAAACACATCACGCGTCGATGCGCGGATCGGTCTTCCGCCTGCATTGTTGTACGGAAAATAGGCAGTTTGTAAGCGACACACCCGTGTCGTTTTTTTGTCCGCCTGTGATAATCCCGCTCTCCACAACTGGTGAGCCGTGAAAAACGGAAGCGTTATATTAGCGGAAACTGGGAATGCCGGCAAGCGGAAAAAACCGGAAAAAAAAACATCAATGAATTGCGTGGACTTATCAGCCGTCTTCTTATATATTTATTGCTTTATTTTTTGGTGGAAAGGTCGTGTTATGGACCAGTCGTTGTTATTACGGGAAGGTTTCATTCTACTGGCAGTCGGGATGCTGATCGTCTATGCCTTTTTGCTGGTCATGATTGGCGTGATGTCGCTCTCCCAATTTTTTGAGCGTTTTT
>JBIJDW010000378.1:0-3346 GCA_044343885.1 Kiritimatiellia bacterium | reverse complement strand
GACATCGTCGCCGAAGTGATGGATTGCGCCGCGTTGGCGGTGGGGTCGGCCACGCTCAACATGGGGATCATGCCGCGGCTGGCGGCGACGATGACCTACCTGCGCGGTCTCAAGCCGGCCGGCAAGGCTGGCTTCGCCTTCGGTTCCTACGGCTGGGCGAGCAAGGGCGCCGAAGAGGCGGCCGCCTACCTGGGCGCCATGCAGGTCGAGATCCTGCACGAGCCGATCACCTGCCGCTTCCGCCCGGATGCCGCCACGCTCGCGCGCTGCCGCGAGGCCGGCCGCCTGCTGGCGAAACGGGCGCTGACGGCGGGATTGGGAGAGGTCAAAAGATGAACACGGAAAGCGCAATCAAGACCTTCATCCGGCATCGTGCATATTCGGTTGACTCTCCACCCGTGGAGCGGGTGGAGAGACTGATTCACTTGGCGCGAGGGGAGAAAGTATTGTTGGACTCTGATCTGGCCACGCTCTACGGCGTGTCCACCGGGGCGCTCAATCGCGCCGTCCGAAGGAACGCCAACCGCTTCCCGCCAGACTTCATGTTCCAACTGACGGCGGAAGAGGCAGACAACTTGAAGTGCCAATTTGGCACTTCAAGTTCTGGTCACGGCGGACGTCGCCGCTCTTTACCCTACGTCTTCACCGAGCAGGGCGTGTCCATGCTTTCATGTCAATGAACCCCGCGCGTCCTACGGAGCGAAGAGGAAGCGACTGTGACGACACTGCACATCCGACAGGAAACAGGTGACGGGAAGAAGCACAAGATCCGGCTGAATATCAGACGATACAGACCGGGAGAAGAGACAACGCTTTGGCGAATCTACCACGACACCACGCACATCATAAACGGGAAGGATTACACGCCGGAGCAGTGTGAGCGTTGGGCACCGGCCGATCCTGACATGTCCAAGTGGCAGGAACGCATTCGAACCCGGAACCCGTTCGTCGCCGAGGAAAACGGCGAACTGCTTGGTTTCGCGGAGCTAGAATCCGACGGACACATTGACTATTTCTACTGTCACCACGCCCGCCTGCGCAGGGGTGCTGGCACGAAATTGTATGAAGCCGTGGAAGCTGAGGCAAAACGGTTGGGGCTTTCTTCCTTGCATGCATCCGTCAGCGTCACGGCGAAGCCGTTCTTCCTGTGCATGGGATTTCGTGTGGTGAAGGAGCAGCAAAATATCGTGTGTGGATCTATCGCTCCGAATTCGATTATGAGGAAGGAACTGACGTTGGCCAAGAAAGGAGAAGATGAATCAATGAAAGATGAATGCTGTTCGCAGTTCGATCCCACCCCATGGAACGAAGCGACACTCACATGGGAAGGCAAGCGGTTTGTGAGGGACCGCGTGACGAGTTTTCTCCACATCCCGCTGAATTTCGGGGGCGTGATGAAACGCAACATGAAGGCGATCAAAGTTATCCATGCTGAACCTGCGACTCAAGTGGTTCTGTCGGACGAGAACTCGTTGTGGGGATCCGATGTCTACATTGAGGTAACCCAAGACATCCCAAATGCGAAGATGGCTACTATCACCGGCACCTTCCTTTCCAAGGTCTATGAGGGACCGTATCAGAACGTGCGGAAATGGAGCGAAGACATGAAGGCATTCGTGAGTGCCAAGGGCAAGAGCATGAAGAAGATGTATTTTTTCTACACGACCTGCCCGAAGTGCGCAAAGAAGTACGGCAAGAACTACGTAGTGATTCTGGCACAGATATGAAACGAGCCAACCACCGTACGTCGCTAACCCGCCACCGGTTCGCCATGGCGTTGGCAGCACAAATGGAATGAGGTGAACGGAGGTTCTTCGCGGCCTGACAAGGGACGGGCCTGACTGGCCTTTCATCCTCATCTCCCTTGGTTTGGAACCGCTGGTGGCTTGACACCTTCATCCTTTTTTGAAACAAGCAAAACCTATGGTCGCGTGTCCATCTCGCTCATGTAAAATCGTTTCTGCTCATCGGGGTATCCTACAATGAAATTCACACAAACGGGAACTTTGCTGGTTGTGCTTGGCGTTTACCTGCAGGCAACGGACTGGACGCAGGCGGCGGAACGTTTTGGCGTACCCGCCACGACACAACTGGGCGGGGCCAGCAGGCTGGGCAGTCCCGCTGGAGGGGCTAAGACGGTCGGTTCTGGGAGCGGGGCTATGACGAACTGCACCTCCGGGACGCAGACCGGCGCGGTGACAGAATCACGAGACGAGGCGGATGCCGAGGCGCTTCTCGGCGCGGCTAGGGTACTTCAGGACGTGGCGAACTGGTCCAGGAAGCTCCGTCGCGACTCGATTCCGACGGGGGAGGCGATCGCCGCGTATCAGAAAGTAGTTGAACTTCATCCGAACACTGCGGCAGCCAGGAAAGCCAGACTGGGGATCGCGGACATCCGGATAGATGCGGGCGACACGGCGCAGGCGCTGGTGTTGTACAGGAAAATGGCGGACCAGTTACCCCATACGCCGGAGGGCCTCGAGGCGTTTGCGCGAATCATCGATATCCGCATTTTTCAGAACGAATGCACCGAAGCGATGGGGATGGCCGAAAAATACTTGGCCGATCCCAAGGCTCCGGCAAGGGATCTGATGTTGAGCAAGAGTGCCTTAATCGCCCTTCAACTCAAAGACTTTTCCAAGGCCAGATCGTTTGCCGAGCAACTGATCAGGGAGCATCAGGAAAGCAAGTTTGCCTCGATGGCACGAAAGATCCTGCCATACATCTACAATCGATTGGACCTTCCCTCAGATGCGATACCGCCAATTCGAGCGCCGCCGCAGAAAGACGCGGTCGCGGCCAAAGCTCTTGCTGCTGAGAACAGCCTCATGGCGGTCAAAGAACTGGCGGCGGCAAGGGAATTCCTGAAGAACAAGGACGGCGTACGGGCTGCGATACGGCTCCAGCGGATTCTTAACGTCTCGCCTGATCTTGATCCGGAAGTCGCTGCCGAAGCGCAGTACCTTGCCGAAGCGCAGTACCTTATGGGCGAGATATACCGTGAATCCAAGAACGTGGAATCCGCATACAAATCCTACAAGATGGTAACATGGTGCTATCCCAAATCCACATGGGCCAAGTCCGCTAACGCCCGCCTCGCGGAAAAGGAACTTCAGGAAGTGGACGCCCAAGACGGCAAGAAGACACCACAAGTTCGCCCCGTTGTGCCATAGGCTGATTCAACTTCCGACAAGACAGGGCTACGCCAATCTTTCGCCGGTCCGGTTGATCATGGCGGCGGCCACGCTGGCGCTGAATCCGTTGTCGCTGTTGACCACGGTGAGGCTGATGGAAGGCCCGTGCCCAAAGGCGCGAAGGTTATCGGGTTAGGTAAAAGAAACATTTT
>JBIJDW010000377.1:0-3359 GCA_044343885.1 Kiritimatiellia bacterium | reverse complement strand
GCCTGCAAGGCCGTGAACATGGCTTCAACGGCCGGTTGTGAAATCCGCGTGAACATGGACGGCACGCGGGTAGAAGGGCGCAAGACCAATAACCCGGATGAGCCGAACGTCAGCTACATCGCTTTCCACGGGATTCCCCGAACGCAGCTCCAGGCGGTGAAGACCTTCTTGAGACCCATTCAAGCGGCGCGCATCGCCCGCGACCGCAAAGAGGTCCAGCGGCTCAACGACTCCTTAGCGCGGCTCGGCGCGCCGCCCTTGGATTTCAACACCGATGTCCTGGCGATTTCGGAAGCGGCGAACGGCGGTTCCATCACCGAGCGTCACATGCTTTATGCGCTGTCGCTGAAGCTGATTGCGGCCTACGGCAAAGGGCAGAGACTGATTGATTTTGTCGAACAGCAGATGACGATTGCTCTGCCGGAGAAAATAAAAGCTCTGTTGCTGGACATGAACAATCCGCACTACGCTTACGATCTGCTTGGCGTGTTTAAATCTGCGCTTGTGCCAGACTTCTTCATTCTGTCCGGCAAGGAGGAGTGCATCAATGTGCGGGATGCGGTGTCGTTCGCCAACGACATCGGCGCGATCCCAGCCTACGCCTATCTCGGGGATGTCGGCGAATCGCCGACCGGCGATAAGAAAGCCGAGAAGTTTGAAGACGATTATCTCGATGAACTGGTTCCCGAATTGACACGGATCGGTTTCAAAGCCATCACCTACATGCCGCCTCGCAATACGAAGCCGCAGTTGCTTCGTCTCCAGAAGCTCTGCCAGGCACACGGCCTGATGGAAATCAGCGGTGTGGACATCAACAGTTCGCGGCAGGCGTTCAACTGTCCGATTCTGCTCGAGCCGGAATTCCGTCATCTGGTGGATGCGGCGTGGGCGCTGATCGCGCACGAAAAACTGGCGGCAGCCGTTCCACGCCTCGGTATTTTCCATCCGGATAACCCGCTGCTCGCCCCCTTCCGCGGGACATCTGGCGGACCCTCCATGTTCCATCGGATCGCCATCTATTCAACGCTGGGGAAACGCATGGACCACACGCAACCTGAGAAAGCGATTGCGCTGGTTGATGGCTAGACGAGGCAATAGATCTCGGGGATGGGATCTCGGTGGAATCTGTGTCTAGTTTTAATCAGGAAAACTGGAAAACAGGAAAGAGAAAAGCGCGCCGCGCAGCTTCGCCGCGAGTTCAATTTATCGGTTAGCCACAGGAGGGGGCGTTGAGCGCGAGGAGAAGCGAAAGGGAGCTTCCATCGTCCTCGTCCTCGTCCTCGATTTCACGATTCGAGGACGGGGACCGCTACGCTGAGGACTCGGACGATTACGATGTTTCAACCCTATTTCCAGGCCGCAGGGAATCAGTGTCATTATCGACCTGGTGCCCCTGATCACCATGGTCGGCTGCGTGGTGATGATGCTCCTCGATGTGGCCCTGAGATGAGATGTAATTAAAATGGCTGGACGCTTTCTGCCTTGACGTATCCACCCCGGCGCTGTTATCGTTCGGTCAATGAAGGCGTGTCTTCAGGCCGGTCCCGCCGGGCGGGCGCCCGCGCCGCCTGAACGGCGTTTTCTCGTCAATGGAAGGGGGACCTCAATGAGCTCGGATCCGAAAACCAAGGGCCACACGGCGTGCAAGAGTGACGCCCATACCAAACACTTGTGCTATTTTGTCTCCTACGGGTATCACGTCGATAACGCCGAGGACTATAAGGATCTGGTCGAGGACCCCGCGTTCGTCTGCCAGATCTGCGGACGCACCGCCCACGCCCGGGAGAGCCTGTGCCAGCCGGTGAAGTTGTAAACCGGCGACCCGCAACCGACCCGTTTTGACGCACCCCAGGCCGGCTTCCTGCAGAGCGGCCCGATCCGCCACACGGTGTCGTCGGCTGCCGCTGGAGGGCGAACATGCAGCCGCGCTACGGGCATCTACTTGCTGTACGCTTTCTGCATTACGAACGATTCCCGGAAGGTCGCTCAGGGGTCGCCCAGGGACAGGTCTTCTAGCCACATCCCATCCTTCGCGGGCGATCGCCTCCACCGTTTGGAGCGATCGGATCCATTCGGTGTCGGGAAACGGCGGCGGCGGCAGCCGAGAAGCGATTTCTTATTAATCCTTGGTCAGGGCAACGAGAACGGTAATCGCAACAAGGAGAAGTATAATGGAGCGAGCATTGCATCGGCGTCGGCAGGCGTTGGAAGCGGTGTTTTTTTTAAAACAAGACGCGGCGCTGCGCGAACAGCGGCGGCTCATGGAACAGAAAAAGCATACGCGTAAAACAATGGCCTCGTTTTCCGGTATTAATAACGAACGGATCATCGATGAATTGATTGCGCTGGAGGTTTCGTTGGCGGATATGGCGGCTCTGGCGGTGGCGCCGCTGGTGGCAGTGGCCTGGGCTGACGGCACCGTGCATGACAACGAGCGCCGCGCGGTATTGGCTGCGGCAGCGGCAAACGGCATCGCCGAAAAAACCGCGGCCTTTGCCGTGCTTTCAGCATGGCTCACGCACCGGCCGCCGAAAAAATTACTGATCGCTTGGCAACACTATTGTGCCGGGATCTGCGAAGCGTTGTCGCCGGCAGACCGCTCGGCTTTTAAAGCCGCGCTACTTGAGCGGGCCCGCAGCGTGGCTGAAGCATCCGGCGGCTTTCTCGGCCTGACCACCAAAGTTTCTCCGGCTGAGCGGGACGTTTTGGCACAACTGTCTGCCGCCTTTGACTAACGATATCGTATCCTGCAAACAGCGGAACGCGGATGTCCTCAATCTCGATCTGTCATGGGATCGATTGATCTCGGAAAAGGAACACATGGAAAGCAAAGCTGATAAAGGTGACTGGATTTACGGACGGCGACCGGTCGCCGAGGTGTTTGGTGCGGCGCGGCGGCATGTGTACGAGCTGCTGGTGGTCGAAGAGGGGCGCGAGACGCCCGAACTGACGCAGCTTCGGGCTGGGGCGGCGCGCGCGGGCGCGCCGGTGCGAAAGGTGTCCCGGCGGGATCTGGATGATCTGACGCAGAACGGCCACCATCAGGGCGTGGCGGTGCGGACGGGCGGTTTTCCGTACGTCTGCGTGGAAGAGGTGGCGGGAATGGTTGAGAAGCGCAAGGACGCGCTCGTGCTGATCTTGGATCATCTGGAAGACCCGCAGAATCTCGGCTCGCTCCTGCGCACGGCCGATGCAGCGGGGGTCCACGCCGTGGTGATTCCCGAAGATCGGGCGGTGGGCGTGACCCCGGCGGTGGTGCGGGCCTCGGCTGGCGCGTCGGAGCACATGCGCGTGGCCCGTGTGGTCAACCTGGTGCGCGCCATGGAGATGCTCAAGAAGGCCGGACTGTGGACGGTCGG
>JBIJDW010000376.1:0-3374 GCA_044343885.1 Kiritimatiellia bacterium | reverse complement strand
CGCCAGCCCGGACCGCCTCATAATAGGTGGCCACCGCCATGCCACTGGTCATGTGCGCATGCACCTGGATCGGGAGGCCGGTCTCGCGGACCAACGCGCCGATCAGCTCGGCGGCGGCGGCGGGCGAGAGGATGCCGGCCATGTCCTTGATGCAGAGCGAGTCGATGCCCATGGCCTGCTGGGTCTTGGCGATCGCGACGAAGTTGGCGACGGTGTGAACCGGGCTGACGGTGTAGCAGAGCGTGCCCTGGGCGTGGCCGCCGTTCTTCTTGACCGCAGCGATGGCGTGCTCCAGATTGCGCGTGTCGTTGAGCGCGTCAAAGATGCGGAAGATGTCCATGCCGTTGGCGCAGGCGAGAGCCACAAAGCGCTCGAGCATGTCGTCGGGATAATTCCGGTAGCCGAGGATATTCTGGCCGCGGAGGAGCATTTGCAGCGGCGTCTTTTTGCAGACCGCCTTGATCTGGCGGAGACGCTCCCAGGGGTTCTCGCGGAGGAATCGGAGGCAGACGTCAAACGTCGCGCCGCCCCAGCATTCGAGGGAATAATAGCCGGCGCGGTCGATCGTCTCGGCGATACCCAGGATGTCGTCGGTGCGCATCCGCGTCGCCCACAAAGACTGGTGCGCGTCACGCAGCGTCGTGTCGGTGATTCGCACGCGGGGTTTGACCACGGCCGGAGCCGCCGGTTGAGGTTGCGTTTCGCTCTTTTGGGGTGATGTCTTCATACGTGTGTGCTCTCCACTTCCCGGACGGCCTTCCGCTCCCAAGGAAGAATTTCAATTATGCCATTGTTTCTGTTTCTTTTCAAGAGACAGATCGTGTTCACCGTCCTACGACCGGCCTCTGAAAGGACCGTGGCTGGGACGGCCCTGCGGCCTCGGAGGACGCGCGCCCGTGTTCCGGGACGGCCGGCCCCTGCCGCCGTGCTGTTGCTTGGGCGGCGGACGCGCGGCTTCGCCGGTTGCGTGTTTCGCGGCCTCGCAGTGATAACCATGCTTGGAATCGACCGGAATCGAACGGCGGAGAAGACGCTCGATATCGCGCAAGTAATCACGCTCTTCGGCGCAGCAGAACGAAAGCGCGTCGCCATCGGCGCCAGCACGGGCCGTGCGGCCGATGCGGTGGATGTAGGTCTCCGGCTCGTTCGGCAATTCGTAATTGATCACGTGCGTGATGCCGTCCACATCGATGCCGCGCGCGGCGATGTCGGTGGCGACCAAGACGCGCACGCGGCCTTCGCGAAAGCCGCCGAGCGCCTGCGTCCGCGCCCCCTGGCTCTTGTTGCCGTGGATCGCCGCCGCCGTGATCCCCTCATCATTGAGATGCTCCGTCACCCGGTTGGCGACATGCTTGCGCTGGGTGAAGACGATTACCTTGCCCATGCCCGTCGCGCGCAGGAGCACGACGAGGAGGTCGTTCTTGTCCTTTTTGGAGACAAACATCACGCTTTGCTTGATTTTATCAACCGTTGGCTGCTCGGGGGCGACCGCGACATGCGCCGCATCATGGACGAGGGTCCGCGCCAGATCCTGGGCCTCCTGAGTGAGCGTGGCCGAGAAAAAGAGCGACTGGCGTTTGGCGGGCAACTTGGCGATGACGCGCCGCATGTCGGGGAGGAATCCCATGTCGAGCATCCGGTCGGCTTCATCGAGGACGAAGTATTCGACCTCGTCGAGCCGAACAAATCCCTGCTGCATGAGGTCGAGCAACCGGCCGGGCGTGGCGACGACAATATCGACGCCGCCGTGCAGCGCGCGGACCTGGTGGCTCTGGCTGACGCCCCCGAAGATGACGGTGTGGGACACGCGCACATGGCGGCCGTAGGTGTGGATGCTATCGCCGATTTGCGCGGCCAGCTCGCGTGTCGGCGCCAGAATCAGCGCGCGCGGCCTGCCGGCGGATGTCGGGCGGCGGTGCTCGGTCAGATAATGGAGCAGCGGCAGGGTGAAGGCGGCGGTTTTGCCGGTGCCGGTCTGGGCGCACCCCAGAACGTCGCGACCAGCCAGCAGCAGCGGAATAGCCTGCTGCTGGATCGGCGTGGGGATGGTGTACCCCTCCTCGGCGACGGCGCGTTGAAGCGGCGGCAGAAGCAGGCTGAAAGCGCCTTCGGCGGCGGGCGGGTTAGGGACGGTTGCGGGTGTGCCAGAGATGGCGGTGTCAGTCATCGGGTGTTTGTGTTTCTGCATAGGTATTGGGGCACTATAACCCGGCTGGGCTGCCGTGTCAATCCGCGAAAACGTAAAGCCGCTTGCAAAACCCTGTTTTGCAAGCGGAGTGTTCAGGTGTCAGGTTTCGGGTGTCAGGAAGAACGTCAGCAGCTACCGGCGCGTACTCGCGTTCGGTACGCTGCATGGTTGGGATTGATCTTGATTAGTAGTCTCTCTTTGCCACCGGACTTCAATGGTGTCAGCTGAAAGATCAGCGCCGCATGGCCACTCGATGAAATATCCGCCATTGCGGACACGGGAGAACTCTTGCCACTCCTTCAGCGACTTGAATGCCTCGGAGTTGGTGTATGGGGTTACATCAAAGAAGCCCGTGCGCCCGTCGGAGGCGACAATATGAAGTATGCCATTATTCATTGGTATGACTTGAGCTATTTTCATTGGTCCAATCCTCGAATCGGCAATGGATTCTGCCCGTTTACGGCCAATTCCCAATCCGCCATCAGATCCTCTTGATGAATTTCAACCCAAGCAGCGACAAGCTTATGTTTTGCGGGCGGAATGCTTCCAGCCAGTACACACCCGTCCTTAATCGAATAGACCGCTACTTCCCCCTGATACTCCGCATGGATGTGCGGGACATGGTGTTTGTCGGTGTCATGGAAGAACAACCTGATCAGGACCCCGTAAAACATTGAAATAGTTGGCATAAACCTCTCTTTTCCCTCTTTAGTAATGGGTTGAGTATGGCAAAAATACTATGATTGAACAAGAATAAAGCACCCCAATACCGATACCGACCCCGATTATATCCCGATTACTGATCCCGCCTCTTTCCGTGTTGACATCCGACATGGATTATTGTGATATACGTTCAGGCCTCACCCGACACGCTCACGCCTCGTCCACGAGTAGCCATACCCATGAAAAAACGCACCCAACTCGCCACGACGCACTCCCCAGACGGCAGCCTGCTGGCGCTCATCCAGCATGACGATGACTTTATTATCACCGTGGATCGCCAGGACCTGATGCTGAGTCGATCCCACGAATCCGAGCTGGAGCTGGCACGTATCGGCTGCGCCCATTGTGTCGGCCATCGGACCCCCACCGTCCTAGTCGGTGGCCTGGGAATGGGCTATACGTTGCGGCAAGCGCTCGACCTGCTGGGTGCTCGCGCCACGGTGGTCGTCGCCGAACTGCTCCC
>JBIJDW010000375.1:0-3378 GCA_044343885.1 Kiritimatiellia bacterium | reverse complement strand
ATGCCTACGCCCTGTGCGGCTATTGCAAGCTGTGCGGCGGCTACCATCAGCCGCAGGCGCAGCGGATTGACACGGCCGCCGAGAACCAGCTCTGCCCGGCAGGCGCGCTCATCCGCACGTTTGTCGAAGATCCGTTTTATGAATACACGATCAACGAGGAGCGCTGCATCGGCTGCGCGGTCTGCGTGAAGGGGTGCAGCCAGTTCGGCAACGGATCCCTCTTCCTCCAGGTGCGGCATGATCGCTGCGTGAACTGCAACGAGTGCGCCATTGCGCGCGTCTGCCCCGCTGGCGCGTTCCGGCGCGTTCCAGCCGACCACCCCTATCTATTGAAGGGAGCGCCGGATGCGAGCGTTTAAGGCCCTGTGGATAGGTGCGGGAGTGTGGGCGGCAGCGCTTCAGCTTGAGGCGGTGCAGCGTTTTCCGAGGCCGGATTTCAAGACGGATTATGTGTCGCCCGAGCTCCTTCTGCCCGGTGCCAGCGGGCCGATGCTGGAATATCTGGACGTGGCGGTTCTGGCCGCAGCGCTGGCGCTGGCCGGCTGGTTCGCCCTCCGGCAGCGCTCGCGGCAGGGGTTGCTGCTGCTGACGCTCTTCAGTTTGGGCTATTTTGGCTTCTGGCGCCGCGGCTGTGTCTGCGCCGTCGGCGCCGTGCAGAATCTGGCGCTGGGCTGGGCTGATGCCAGCTACACGATCCCGGTGACGGTCATCGCGTTCTTTGTCCTGCCGTTGCTGGCGACGCTGTTCTTCGGCCGCGTGTTCTGCGCGTCGGTCTGTCCGCTGGGCGCGGTCCAGGAACTGGCATTGTGGCGGCCGGTCCGGACGCCCGTCTGGTTGAATCACACGCTGGGGCTGCTGCCCTGGGTGTATTTGAGCGTCGCCGTGCTGTTCGCCGCCACGGGCGCGGGTTTCCTCATCTGCGAAGGAGATCCCTTTGTGGGATTCTTCCGGATGGGCGCTCCGTTCCACATGGCGATCACGGGCGCGCTCTTTCTCGTGGCGAGCCTGTTCATCGGCCGCCCGTACTGCCGGTTTGTGTGTCCGTACGGCGCGCTCCTCGGCCTCCTGTCCCGCGTCTCGCGGCGGCACGCAACCATCACCCCGGACACCTGCGTGCAGTGTCGGCTGTGCGAGGACGCCTGCCCCTACGGCGCCATTCGCAGTCCGATGCCCGCTGCCGCGCCTGAGGCGCGCGCGACGGGCGTGCGGCGCCTGGTGCTGATTCTGGCGGCCGTGCCCCTCATTGCCATCGCCGCCGCCGCGACAGGCTTTGTTTTCGGCAACCTTCTGTCGCAAGCGCATCCCCGCGTGGCGCTGGCGCTGGACATGTATCGGGAGGCGGCGAACACGGCACAGCCCATGAGTCTGGAACGGGAGGCCTTCTTCACATCGGGCCTGCCGACCGAGGCGCTCTACGATGATGCGCGCGCCATTCAGGGACGATTTGCCGTTGGCGGCGCCCTCCTCGGCGCGCTGCTGGCGCTGACGGTCGGCGCCCAACTGATCGGACTGTCGCTCTGGCGGTCGCGAACCGACTACGAGCCTGACCGCGCCCGCTGCTTCAGTTGCGGCCGCTGCTTCGCGTATTGCCCGGTCGGCAGGAAGCCCAAGGAGACGCCGAAATGACGACCCCCTCCAATCAACCCGAATCGCTACGCAGGATCATCGGCCGCCGGCTGGCGGCGGTCTCCGCCGTGTTCATCATCATCGTCTCGCTGTTGATGGCGACGAACCGGTATCTGCTCAAGACCCTCGATCCACTCGCTACGCCCGCGCTGAAGGCGTTGTCCGAGAAGCTGGGGCGGGATGCGGAGAATGTCGAGCTTCGGCAACAGGTGCGCGAGTTGAACTGGCTGGCCCGCCGGGCGTTCTTCGTGCGGCAATGGCAGCTTGAGACCGGCGCCATCCTGCTGGTCGTCGCCGGTGTCGTGTTCGTGCTGTCGTTGCAGCTTATGGCATCCGGACGCCGCCCCACGCCCGCTCCGCGGTCCGGCGGTCCTGGCGGTCCTGGCGGGGAAAATCCCTGGCGGGCCGCCGCGCGCGCCCGGCGGGTGATCGCGATCAGCGGGGCGCTGCTCCTGCTGGCGGCCTGGGGGCTGCACCTGCGGCTCGGCGGGCGTTCACGGGCGCCTGTCCCGCAGCCATTCCAGCAGCCATCGGCACAGAATCCGGGAGACGCCGCCGAGCCGGGAGACGTCGCCAAGCCGAATCACCCCGTCCCGACCGGACCGTCTGCTGATGCCGGCGAGTGGCCCTCCTTTCGCGGGCCGGGCGGCCTGGGCGTCGCTCGTGAGGCCGATCCCCCGATCGCCTGGGACGGCGCAACCGGCACCGGTGTGCTCTGGAAAGCGGAGGTGCCGCGCGGTGGCTTCAATTCCCCTGTGGTCTGGGGCGACCGCGTTTATCTGGCTGGCGCCGATGAACAGAAGTGCGAAGTCTACGGGTACGACGGCGACACCGGCGCCCTTCTGTGGACGGCCGACACCGAGGGCGTCCCTGGCGAGCCAACCACGCTGCCGAGCGTCTCGGCCGACACGGGTTATGCCGCGCCGTCGCTGGCCGTCGACGGCCGGCGGGTGATCGCGATCTTCGGCACGGGCGTCATTCTCGGCCTCGACGTCGATGGCCGCCGCCTCTGGGCGCGCCACCTCGGCACCCCCGTCAATCCCTACGGCCACGCCTCATCCCTGCTGATCCTGCGCGACACCGTCTTCGTTCAATTCGATCACTCCGGCGGCTCGTCGGTGAAGGCGCTCGATGTGGAGACCGGCCGGGACCGCTGGAAACAGGATCGGGGGGCCGTCAAGTCGTGGGCCTCGCCCATTCTCACGGACGCTGGCGACCGTCTGCGGCTGATCCTTTCGGCGTCGCCGATGGTGGCCGCGTATGACGCGCTGACCGGCGCCGAACTGTGGTCCAAGGATGTGCTCAGCAACGAGATCGGCTCGTCTCCCGCCTATGCCAACGGTCGCGTGTTCGCCGCCAACCAGTACGCGAAGGCCGTCGCGCTCGACGCCGCCACGGGCGAGGTGATCTGGTCAACCGAGGATCTGGATCTTCCCGACGCCGGAAGTCCCGTGGCCACCGACCGCCATCTCTTTATGCCCACGAGCGGCGGGACGTTCTCCTGCATCGCCGCGACGAATGGCGTACGGGTCTGGAGCCACGAGTTCGACGCGGGCGGCTATGGTTCGCCGATCCTCGCCGCCGGCCGCATCTACTGGGTCACCGCCGAGGGCAAGACGCGCATCTTCAAGGCCGCCGATGCGTTTGAATTAATCGCCGAGCCGGCCCTCGGCGAAGCCAGCGTCTGCACCCCGGCCGCCGTCGGCCGCCGTCTCTACATCCGCGGCGTCAAACATCTTTTCTGCATCGGTC
>JBIJDW010000374.1:0-3382 GCA_044343885.1 Kiritimatiellia bacterium | reverse complement strand
GCACGGGCCACGGTGATCTGCAGGGTGGAACTGAGGACGCTGCGCTCATCGCCGAGACTGAATGCGGCCGACTCGACAACCCGCAGCTCGGGCTGCACCTCCTCAACGTGGAGGGCGATGCGAACCGGCTCGGGGTCGTCGTAGCGGAAGGCGCGGCGCAACGGCTCGGCGTCCACCACCGCCGCCTGCCTTTTGGCGGCGTCGTCGGTCGCCACGCTCGTGCTGCGGGCGGCGAAATCGGCGGTGTCAATGGGCGTGACGCCGACCGTCTCGCCGAAGCGGAGCAGGAGCGACTCGGGCGCGGCAACGGCGAATCGACCGCGCTGGCGGGCGACCCCTTCGGCAATCGGCGCGGCGAGGCTGAACGCAACGGGTGGCGTGCTGCAGGGCGTTTGCAGCGTGAGCGTCAGGGTGACGGGTCCGGTCTGGGGTTTGGCCATGACTGCCTCGATGCGGCGCGTGGCGGGGTCGAATCGCCAGGTGGCCAGACCCGGCGCGGAAACGTCGGTCGCCGTGGCCGTGCCGGGCAGACGGAGGACGAAGACGCGGGTCTCGCCCTGGACCACGTTGAAGATCGCGCGGGCCGTGGCTTCAATGACACCGGGCCGGACACGGGCGATCGTGGCGATGTCGGCATAAACGACCGTCTCCTCGGCGCGGGTGTCGCGGGCGCGGGGTCGCCAGGTGAGCGTGACCGATGAGGCGGGAACACAGACGATCTCGGCGGTTGTCGAGCCGTCCGTCACCGTGGATGCGAGCCAGGCGGCGGAGTCGGCCCGAATGTCGAGATCGGTCGCCGGGACGGTGAGCGAGAGCGTGTTGATGAGCGTCGGGAACCACGGGAGGGTCAGGCCGGTCGACTTCTCTTGAAGCGTCAGAGCCTCTCGCGTCGTGTAGGAGAAGGCATGCGCGCCGCGGTCGCGAACGGTCAGCGTCAGGCTGCCTCCGACGGGCGACAACGTGTAACGTACTCCGTCGGCGTCGGACTCCATCAACACCGACTGGTGCGGCAGGAGAAACACCTGGCCGCGCTGCGTGGTTTTGAAATGAAGGGTCCAGCGGACAGCGGCGGTCGGCTCGTCGTGCGGGGTCGGGAGCGGCGAACGGATGACGACGGCCAGCGCATCCAGCATCGGCAGAGGCTGTGGTTGCGCCGGTGCGGAATCGGAATCGGCTGCGGCGAGGCGCGGCGCGGTGGCGCACAGGACCGCGCCCAGGAGCGCCAGGGCGATGAGCAGACGCGGCGCGGCGCCCCCGGCCTCCGCCGGATTAGCAGGCGCCACGGGCGGCGGCAGGACTGGCGGCGCGGGCGGTTCGGGCGCCGCTTCAGCGGATTCGGGCGCGTCACGCAGTGGCGACAGTGGCGACTGATGGCGGCAGGCGCGGATGATCAGGCGCAAGAAGGCGGCGACGCAGGCGAGGCCGATTACCAGCAGGCCGGCCCCGGCGGCGGGTTCGGCGTAACCGGGAAGTTGGAGCGCGACCAGCCACAGGGCGGCCAGGGCGAGCGCCGCGCCGAGGCGGCGGTGGCGGAGTGCGAGCAGCAAGCCGGCCAGCGCGAGGCCAGCGGACGCGGCGACCAGAGGCAGGGACGTGCCGTCGAGAAAACGTGGCACGATGGTGACGGTCACGCCGAGAGACGCCTCGCCCGTGAGGGTGGCGGTGCGATAGAAGCGCTGCGTCTGGTGACGGCCTCTGGTGATAGCGAAGGGGAATCCGATGTCGCTCGGCCGTTCGGCGGTCATGGCGCCACTCGTGGCTCGGCTCATCGCGACGCGATCGGAGGTGGAAACCTCCCACGTGGCAAAGGTGATGGGCGCGCCGGGAAGCCGCGGCGCCGCGAGGGTCACGGCGCCAAAGCGGCGGGCGCGGGCCGACGGCTGGGCGTAGATGACTTCGATGGGAATGGCCTGATTGGGGTCGCGCGGCCGTTCGACCGGAATGAGGATGCGGTCGCCCGTCTGCTGCGCCGGCAGATCGCGGGCCGGGACCTCGGCGGCGGCGGCTTGCCGCACGCTCCACGCGGTGGCGCCGGGCGGCAACTGGATGTCTAGAAATTGGCGCGAGGTGTTCTTCACGTGCCAGACGGCCTTGGTGACCGATTCGCCATCACGGCCAATGGTGGAGGAGAGCGCGAGATAGTCCACCACCTGATCGATCGGACGACTGCTGCCGAGCGCGCTCAGGCGCAGGGTCGCGGCATGGGGCTTGCGGGTGTATTTCCAGGCGCTGACGACCGGAGCGGTGACCGTGGCCGCGTAGCCGGCGGGAATCTCGTCGCGCGGGATGCGGATGAGCGTGACGGGAGCGGCGCCCCCCTCATCCACGCGGAGGGGCGCGGAGGTGGCAATGGCGATGAAACCCAACTCGCTGGCGGTGTCGAGCGTCTCGATCTCGCCCACGGTGATCTCGGCGTTGTCATAGGCGACCGGGTGGTCGTAGCTGAGCAGGACGGTGAAATCGCCGAGGACGCGGTTGGCGAGTCGGACGGTGCAGACGTCGTTGCTGCGTGACCAGGATTCGATGCCGACACCCGTGACGTCGATGACGGGGATCGATGTCGGAACGTGAAAACGGAGGGTCTGAACGGGCGCGCCGCTGACGTGGCCGCTCACGGCAGCGGAAACATACACGACGCCCGGCCCGATGGAGACGAGGTGAAAGACCTCGGAATGGATCGCGGATTTCGCGTACTCGATCTGGATGCCGAGCGACCAGGCGGCGTCGCGGAAGCGGTAGGCAAGCTGCGCCCCCTCGGCTTTGAAGGGGGCTGATGCCGTGTGAATGTCGTTGAGTTCGACCGGCGCGCGCGGCGAGAGGCGGATACCCTGTTCGGCAGCGGCGACGAGCGTGCCGCGGAGCGCGCGGGCGTCGGCCACAGCGAAGGTGGGCACGGCGAAATGGTCGCCCAGCGAGGCGAGGCTGGCTTCGAGGCGGACGGTCACGAGGGCTTGGCCTTCAACCGGCGTGCGTAAGGGGATGACGATTTCGCGGCCGGTAGCCGTGGCGCGCGTGTCCACGTCGCTTTCAGAAAACTGCCGTCCGGCGACCGCGATCACGGACCAGCGGGGATCGGCCGGGATGGCGATCCGGATCTCGCGGGCCGGGGCGTCGCGGATGTCGAGCTGGATGGATGCCTCGGCTACCGCCACGCCGTTGGCGACGTTCAACAGCAGATTGATGTCGGCGTGGATGGCCGAAGCGACGTTGTCGGCGGCGAGTTTGATGGCGTAGGGGACGGCGGCGTATTGCCATGAAAAGAGGCCGCGCGTCGGGACATGGCGCGGGACGGTGGATTCCACGGCATTGGCGCGCGGAAAGGCCGAGGGGTCGATCTGGGTAAGCCCGGTCGAGTCGGCGACCTGGAGCTTGACGGCGCTGT
>JBIJDW010000063.1:0-10823 GCA_044343885.1 Kiritimatiellia bacterium | reverse complement strand
CCACGAATCCCGTCACCCCGCCGACCAAGGCAGACGACGCAGGCGACGTGACCCCACCGTTGGTCTGGCAGGCACCCGCGAAGCCTGAGGCCACATGGGAGGAGAGCCTGGTGCTGGTCGCGGGCGAGACGGTGCTGGCGTTGCCCGTGGATTCGGATCAGATCCTGGCCCACGACCGGCGGAACGGAACACGGCTGTGGATGCGGCGCAAGCCGAACGGCGTGGACTACGTCGTGGGCCGACACGGTACGGCGCTGATTGTCGCGGGCCAGCGCGCCGTGGCCTGCGTGGATCTGGCGGATGGTCGGGAGCGGTGGCGCACGCCGATCGAGGGGAGTTCGGGGCGCGGCGCGCTCTGCGGGCAGGAAGTTCTGATTCCGAGCGGGCGAAGAATCCTGCGCCTGCGCGCCGAGGATGGGTCGGCGCTCGCCTCCGTACGGGCGCAGACGATGGACGACGTGCCGCTGGGCAACCTGTACGTCAACGGCGACCAACTGCTGGTGGCGGGTCTCGAACGGCTCTATGCGCTCGTGGATGCCCGTCCGACTTTTGCCCGTCTGCGGGATCGTCTGACGAAGGAGCCAACGGCGGAGACGTACGAGGAGCGCAGCCGCCTGTACGCGGGGCTGGGGCGGTACACGGAAGCGCTCACGGATCTCCGCGAGGTCTGGAAGCGGAAGCCCGGATCGGTGGAAGAGGAATCCGCCCGCGCGCAAGTGCTGACGGAAATGAAGTCCGCGACAGCACAGGATCCCGGCGCGACGGAGGCGTTGTATGCGGCGGCGGGCGGGTCAACAAATCGGGCCCAGGCCATCTGGCGCCTGGCGCAATACCGCGAACGGGCTGGGAACACCAACGGGGCGCTGGCCCTTTACGCGGCGATCTTCACCGCTCCAGACGTCGCCATTCCGCTGAGGCTGGGCGACGCGAACGGGGAGGTGTTGGTGCGTCGGCTGGCCGCGCAGCGCATCCGGACGCTGCTTGCGGAAAACGAAGCCACAGGCTGGAGCACGCTGGAGGGACCGGCTGCGCAGGCGCTGGCCCGGCTCGGGCCAACACCCGCCTGCACGGAGCTGGTCGATGTCGCCATGTTCTTTCCGGGGACGGCCGCGGGCCAGGAGGCTGGCTTCAAGGCCGCGCAACTCGCGACCGGCTGCGGCGACCTTGGCACAGCAGAGGCGATCCTGCAACGGGCGCTCCTGCTGTCGCCGCCCCCGGCACGGGTTGCCGTGGCGGAGGAACTGGTGCGGCTCTACGAACGGATGAAGTGGCCGCAAGGTGTGTTGCGATTGCGCGACCAGTGGCCGCGCCTCGCTGCTGGAGCGCCCGTGCCGGAGTTTCTGGAACGTGCGGCTGCGGCCCAGCGTGCGGCCTTGGCCCCGCCTCTGCCGCCGTGGCGGCTGCGCTGGCGCGGGACCTTGGCGGGCAACGTGATCAAGCTGACGCCCGCCGGCCTGGTCTACTGGGACCAACAGAGCGAGCGCGCGGAGCGTCACGCGTTCAAGCCGACTCCGATCGGCTGCCTGGCCCTGGATACCGGCGCGCTACGCTGGCAACGCGACGGGATACGCGGAAACCGGGCCTGGATGACAGCCCGGAAAAGGAAGAGGTGGGATGACCTCCATCTGCTTCGGTTCCCTGGCGAGATGAGTGTGTGCGTGGATATGTGGTCAGGCGCCGCCATGACCAACAGGGTCCCCCGAATCGAAGCGACGTCCTTCGGAACGGAGTTCCCCGCAGTCAGCCGGATCGGTCTGTCGACGACGGCCTCCCAATCGTCGGGCGGGGTCCTGGTGAATCTGGACGTGTTGACCGGCCAAATTGCGTGGAGACGCGAAGCGGACACGCTGGCGGGACCCGGAATGCCGTTGGAACTCGATTCGAGTTCACCCGCTGGCGCCTTCCTGGCAGGCCGACCGTTTATGGCGCTGGATCCCTGGACGGGCGCCGTCGCCGCCCAGCGTTCCGTGGATTCAAGCGAGGGCAACGCCTTTGGCTCGAGACAGGACATCGAATTCGACACGGAACAGGGGCCTCCTGTCTTTGAGAATCAGCGATTGATCGTGAAGAACCTGCGGACGGGCGCCACGATCTGGACCTCGCCGCCGGACCTGGCCATCGTCAAACACCAGGCCATGCCCAACGGCATGGTGCTGGTCCAGACCGAGGCCGAGGAGTTGCTGTTGCTCAACGGAAAAGACGGGAAAATCCTGCGCCAGTCCGAGAAGGTCCGGTTCGCCTTCGACAGGGCCAGTCAAGTCGAAGGCATCGACGCCGTGATCGCGATCCGTCAGATCGGGCCGGGGACCAACGAGGTGCTGGTGCTCGATCCCGCGGTCAGCCGGATTGCCTTTCAAGCGCGGCTTCCACCCTCGGCGTCTCCCCTGTTGTCCTTGAGTCCGGCGATGCCGGACCAGCTTCTGGTGAACACGTCCACCAACAGCAATGTGAACAACACGGATTTCAACCAGTCATGGATTCAGACTGTCGACCCGCAGGGCGAGAACACCAACGGATGGCGTCTGCCGCGCGTCGAGGATCTCCGCGATGCGAAGGGTTCGTACAAGTATTCTCCCTATTTCGCCGGTGGCCTGATCCTGCTGGTCGGCCATGGCGAGGTGCTGGCCTACGAGCACGATCCGGGGGAGGGCGCGAAGAAGTGAGGAAGTCGAAAGAATCGAGGGAATCGACTCATTCGAATCAATCGATTGTCTCGAATCCATCGACAGGCAAGGAAAGAAGCCATGAAGCACGATTTACCGAAACTGCACCACTGCGGCCTCTGCCGCCGCGTCTTGCTCCTTGTCGCAGCCTGCGTTGCCGTCGGCCGCGCGCTGGCGCAGGACGCATCCACCAACGACTATCCGCGAGCGGCCAACTCGGTCATCGAGCCGGATGCGGAGGTGAACACCTGGTTGATCCGCGCGGCGAGTGCGATCCGCGCGGGACAACCGGACGTGGCGGCGCCGCTGCTGAAGAATGTCATGCAGGCCGATCCGGCGGCGATGGCATCCACCAATGGCTTTGTCTTCCGGCAGGCGCGGAAACTGGCCGCCGAACTGATCCGCGCGATGCCGGAGCGGACACGCGCCGCGTACGGCCTAGCGGCGAACGTCCCGGGGGAAATCCGGTCCGATAGCGCGTCGGCGCCGGCGGATCTGCCCTCGCTGGAGGCACTGTATCGGGACGCCCCGCTCGGCGCCGCAGCCAGGGATGCCGGCCTGCGGCTGGCCGGCGTCTACCTCGATCAGGGGCGGTTTGCGGATGCGCGCCGGGTCTTGCTTGATCTGCTCGACGCCGACCCGACGGGGTCCGGGCCGCGCTCCGAACTGCTGGCGCGCCTGGTGGTGGCCTGTTCGCGTGTGGGGGATGGATCGCAAGCGCAATGGGCCTGGTCCGAGCTTCAGAAGGAAAGCGACGCAAGCCGCTGGTCGGCCCTCGAAGCCGAAGTTCGCGCGGCGGCGGCGGCAGTGGCGGCGCCTGCGTCGAACGTCTGGACGATGGCCTACGGCGGTCCGGAGCGGGCTGGGTCCCCGCCAGTCCCGTGCCGGGATCTGGCGACGAACGAATGCTGGGTCGTTGCGTGGGGTGTGAACTTGGACCCGTCGTGGATCTACGACGATGAACTGGACAACGCGGTTTCGACGAATCGAACGCGGGGCGTGAGCCGCAACGCGGTTGTAGCCGAGATGACGCGGGCGAACCGGCGGCCGTCGGAGGGGACCCTCTTCTCCGGAAACCGGGCCTGGCTGAGCCGGGCGGACGAATCTGTCGTGGCCGATCTCGACTCGGGCCTCGTGCTTCAACGTGCGCCCACCACGGCCGGAAGCGTCGCGTCCTATCCGGGGAGTGCCAATAGCCTTGCCGTCGCGGCCAGTCTGATCGGAGGCCGGGTCTATCGCATCGTGGATGGAAACAATCCCGCCCTTCGGTCATCCGGGAGAAGAGGGAAAAGAATTACCGACATGCCCTGCGGCAATGCGCTGGCGGCCTACGACACGGCGACGGGAAAGCAACTCTGGCGCCTGGGGCGTGAATTCCCGCCGGGTGCGCAGGGAAAGGCGGGCGACCGCTGGCGCGTGAATGCGATCCGCTTTGTCAGTTCGCCTGTAGCGTGCGCCGGCCGGTTGCTGGCGACGGTTGACGATGGCGTCAGCCTCGGCGTGGTGGCGCTCGACGCGGAGAGCGGAGCGGCGGTGTGGCGCACGCACGTCGCGTACGGTTCCATGGAAAGCCTCCTGCGGATGACGCCGCTGACGGTGGATGGCGCAGCCGTCTATCTCTGCAGCGGCAAGGGGGTGGTCAGCGCCCTGGACGTCTACGATGGAACCGTGCTGTGGTCGGCGCTGTACGACTCGCTCGGGGAGACCGTCGTGACCAACGCGCCCGACTCGGGCAAGGACGACGCGCCGGTCGCCGATGTGCCGCCGCCCGTCGGGCGTGGGTGGGAGGAAAACCTGGTGTTGGTCGAGGGGAATGCGGTGGTGGCGTTGCCGGCTGACGCGCGGGAGCTGATCGCGTTGCATCGGCGCAGCGGGGCGCTGCTGTGGCGGCGTCCCATGCCGGAGGGCGTAGACTACGCGGTTGGCCGTCGCGGCTCGAGCCTGGTTGGCGCCGGCGCGCGGGCCGTGGCGTGCGTGGATTTGGGGAACGGACGCGAACGCTGGCGGAAGGCGATCAGCGGGAGCACGGGGCGCGGCGTGTTGCGCGGGCAGGAGGTGCTGATCCCCTGCGATCGGAGGATTCAGCGCCTGCGCCTCGAGGACGGAGCGGACCTGGGATCGATGCCGGCGCAGACCCTGGACGATTTGCCGCTGGGCATCCTGTACGTGCGCGGCGATCAACTACTGGTGGCCGGGCCGGAACGGCTGTATGCGCTGGTCGGCGCGGACGCGGTGTTCGCGGAGCTGCGTGAACAGCTCGCGCGGCAACCCACGGCGGAGGCGTATGCGAAGCGGGGCGGCATGCTGGCGGGACTGGGCCGGCATGTCGAGGCGGTGGCGGATCTGCGCGAGGTCTGGAAGCGGCAGCGCGGCTCGGCCGGAGAAGGCGCGGCGCGCGCCCGGTTGACGGAGGAACTGTATCGCGCGGCGGAGCAGGATCCCGGTGCGGCGGACCGCTGCCGCGCAGAGGCGCGCGATCTCGCCGTCTCGGATAAGGAGCGGGCCGAAGCCGCCTGGCGAGTCGCGCAGGCGAGCGAGCGGAAGGGCGACACCCAGGCGGCGTTGGCCCTGTACGCGGCGCAGTTGACGTCGCCGGACGCGCGCATTCGCTGCGGCCCGGACTGGGAGGCTTCCGCCCGCCTGCTGGCCGCCCACCGCATCCGCACGCTGCTGGCCCGGGACGAGGCGGGCCTGCGCGCGCTCCTGGAAAAGCCGGCGGAGCAGGCACTGGCGCGGCTGGGGCCGCAGGCGGAACGCGCGGCGCTGGTCGAAGTGGCGACGCTGTTTGCGGGAACCGCGGCGGGCAAGGCGGCCGCGCTCCAGGCCGCGCAGGCGGCGGCCGGGCGGAACGATTTCGGCATTGCCGCGGCAATTCTGCAACGGGCCCTGGCCTTGTCTCCGGCGTCGTTCCGGACGGAGCTTGCCGGCGAACTGGCGCGGCTCTACGAACGGATGAAGTGGCCCCGGGGTGTGGCGCGGTTGCGCGAGGAGTGGCCCCGGCTCGGCGGCGGCGCGCCGCTTCCCGGTCTTCTGGCGTCCGTCGCCACGAATGCCGCGCCGCCCGCTGGCGCTTCCCTGCCCCTGCCTCCCTGGCGGTTGCGCTGGAAGAAAGGCCCCAACATGAATGGCAACATCATTGTGCCGTCGGGACTGCTGTACTCTCAGTTGAGCGGCACGGTGGGACAGGTACACGTGGTGAATTTCGGGTGTTTGTCATTGGAGACCGGGATGCCGCGCTGGCAGAAGAACGGCTCGGGCGCATTCACGGTGCCCGAAACTTCGCTCGATAACGGCTTCACTTCTGTCGGCGGGGATCGCATCCAGCTCCGGGAGTGGGAGGCCGGCCAGCTTATTCTTAGCCTCACCGGATCGCTTGATATATGGTCCGGCGCTGTCATTACCAATGACGTGTTCTGCAATTCGTTCAATTCCAATGCCTATGGCGGCGTCTTTGCAGCCTTGTTGAGCGAAGTGAGCGTGCGGGTGGTCTCACGTGACACCGTTCTGATGGGCGAAGACATGCTGACGGGCACGTGCGCCTGGATGTTGGCAGGGGGCCCAGATCCGGGAGTGTGGCGCGGCGGCGGGAGCACGGTCGTCGGTACGATGCTCGCGCCGGACGGATCGCCGTCGGTGTTTCCGCAAACCGGTCATTTCCTTGCACGGACGCGGGACAACCGCGAGCATGTGGCGTTGGATCCGATGACCGGCGCCGTCTTGTCCCGGCGCTCTTTGGACGTCGCCAACAACCGCGACCTCGCGGTCTGGACCGGGCACGCCTTCGGCGCCTGGAGCGTAACGAACGGAGGCGGAAGGCTGATCGCCAAGGATCTGTCGGCGGGCGTCACCCGCTGGATGTCGCCGCCGGATCTGGCCATCGTCAAGCATCAGGTCATGGCGCGCGGCACGGTGCTGGTCGAGACCCAGGCGGGCGAGTTGCTGTTGCTGGATGGTGCGAACGGGAAGGTCCTGAGCCGGTCGGGGAAGGCCCGGTTCAACTTCGCTTGGGCGGACAGCAAAGGCGATGTCGTGGTCGCCGCTCGCCCCGCGGAAAACGGGTCAGAAATCATGGCTCTGGACCCGGCCGTCGGCACACCGATATTCCAGGGCACAAGCAGCAATATGTTCGAAACCGTTGCGTTCTTCGGCGCGAGCATGACGAACACCTGTCTCGTCAAGGACCGGTCCTTGGGTCGGACGCATCTACTCCGGGTCGTCAGGGGAAGCGGTGAGAACCCGAACGGCTGGTGTTTGCCTCTGCCCGCGGACCGCCAGCATGCGGACCGCTGTTTCCCCAGGCCGTTCTTCACCCGGGACCTGATCGTGGTGCAGGATCAATCCGGCAGCACCATCCTCGCCTACGAGCACGATCCGGGCGAGGGGGCGAAAAAGCCATGAGAGAATCGAGCGATTCGAATGAATCGATTCCCGCGAATCCATCGACAGGAGAGGAATGAAGACATGAGACCCGTTTTTCCGAGATTGTACTGCCGCAGCCTCTGCTGCTTCGCGTGGCTCGTTGGCGCGGCCTCTGCGCAGGCGGCGGATGCCTCAACCAACGACCAGCCAGCCGTGGCGAATGCGGTTGTCGAGCCTGACGCGGAGGTCAATACCTGGCTCATCCGCGCCACGGATGCCCTGCGGGCGGGGAATCCGGACCAGGCACTGTCCTGGCTCTTGCGCGCAATGCAGGCCGATCCGGCGGTCCTGGCATCGACCAATGGCGTGACCTTCATCCCGGCCCGGAAATTGGCCGCGAAACTGATCCGCGCGCTCCCGGAACGAACCTTAGCGGCGTACCGTCTGCGGTCGGAGGTCGCGGCGAAGCCACTCGCAGGCCCCGCAGCGCAGCCGACAGCCGTGGCGGCGTTGGAAGAAGCTTTCCGAAACGGTCTGCCAGACGCCGCCGGCACGGAAGCAGGCATGCGCCTGGCCGGCTTCTACCTCGATCAGGGGCGATTCCGCGACGCGCGCGAGGTGCTCCTGGATCTGCTTGATTCCGGTTCGACTACCCGGACGCAGCGACCCGAACTGCTGGCGCGCTTGGTCGTGGCCTGCGCGCGAATCGGAGATGCAACACAGGCGGAATGGGCGTGGGCTGAGATCCAGAAGGCAGGCAATGCGAATCGTTGGCCCGGTCTGGACGCCGAACTGCGCAAGACGGCTACGCCGCAGGCAGCGACCAACGAGTGGACCATGGCCTACGGCGGCCCCGCCCGCGAAGCCGCGCCCGCTGGCCCCGGCCCCGACCTGGCGGCGGCCGACGCGCTGATCCTGCGCTGGGCAGTGCAGCCGGGCCCGAATCTGGTCCGTTCCGGCCTCGAGACCGAAGGTCCGACCAACCTGCCAACGCAGTTGTCCGCAGGCCGCGCCTTTGCGGTGAGCCGGATGACGGAGGATAGCCAGCGGCCGTCCGACGACGTGATCTTCGCGGGCAATAGGGCCTGGGTCAATGGCTTCGACGAACGCGCCGCGATCAATCTCGATGCCGGCCGTGTGCTCTGGCGCACGCCGCGCGCCGTCACGGAACAACTGCCGGCACAGGCGATGCAGATCACCGGCTCCTGGGTGTTCGGGAACCGGCTGAACCGCGCGGCGGCCCGGCTCGGCAGCCGGCTGTATTGCGTCGAGGACAACTACCGCGCTTCGCTCAGCCCGTACGTGCGGGAGAAACGAGAGTGGGTTGATCGCAAGGAAGTGATCACCCCCTTGCCCTGCGGCAACACACTGGCCGCCTATGAGGCGGACACGGGCCGCCTGCTCTGGCGCATCGGCCGCGAACCGGCTTCGGGCAAGCCACGCAAGGCGGGAGAACGGTGGCAAGCCAACGCGATCGGTTTCGCGGCGCCGCCCGTTGCCTGCGGGGGCTTGCTGCTTGTGCCGTTCGAGGACGAAGGCTACTCTAGCGTCGTGGGACTCCACGCCGACAGCGGCGCGAAGGTCTGGCACACGCGGGTGGCGTATCGGCCCCGGCATGAAACGCCGCGCACCATACCGCTCACACTGACCGTGGACGGCGCGTACGCCTATCTTTGCAGCGGCAACGGCGCAATCAGCGCGGTGGACGGAAGCGACGGCTCCGTCCTCTGGACAGCCCTCTATGAACCGTTCATCGCTTCTTCCGGCACGAATACCATCAGCACGGAGGACAAGACGGAGATGGTCTGGGAGGAGAGCCTCGTGCAGGTCGCGGGCGAAACCGTGGTGGCGCTGCCGGAGGATTCCAACGAGCTGCTGGCGTTCGACCGGCGGCTCGGAACGCCGCTCTGGAAGCGGCCCAAGCCGGACGGCGTGAATTACGTCGTGGGTCGGCACGGGGCGGGACTGATTGTCGCCGGCCGGCGGGCGGCAGCCGGCGTAAGTTTGGCGGACGGCAGCACGATCTGGCGCGCGCCGATCGAGGGCAGCACGGGCCGCGGCGCGCTCTGCCGGCAGGACGTGCTGATCCCGGCCAACGGGGCGATCCTGCGCCTGCGCGCCGCGGACGGGGCGGCGCTCAAGCCGGTGCGGGCGCAGACGCCGGAAGATCTGCCGCTCGGCAACCTGTACGTGTATGGCGACCACCTGCTGGTGGCGGCGCTCGACCGGTTGTACACGCTCGCCGAAGCACCGCCGGAATTCGCCCGGCTTGAAGAAGCGCTGAAGCGTCAGCCCACGGCGGAACTCTATTCGGAGCGCAGCCGCCGTTACGCAGGGCTCGGACGGTACAAGGATGCCCTGGCGGACCTGCGGGAAGCCTGGAAGCGACAGCCTGCTTCGGCGGACGAGGAAGCCATTCGCTCTCAATTGCTGGCGGAATTCGACTCGGCGGCGCAGCAGGATCCCCGCGTGACGGAGACGCTGTATGCGGCGGCCGTCGGCGCCGGGGATCGCGCGGCGAGCAGTTGGCGCCTGGCGCAATACCGCGAGAAGACCGGGAACACCAATGGCGCCCTGGCGTTCTACGCGGCGATTCTCAGCGCGCCCGACGTGTCGGTCGGAATGACCGCGGGCACGGCGGACTGGGAGGCGTCGGTGCGCCGCCTGGCCGCGCGGCGCCTGGACGCGTTGCTGGCCGGGGACGACGCGACGCGGCGCACGCTGCTGGGCGAGCCGGCCGCGCAAGCTCTGACGCGGCTTGGATCGAATCCGTCCGTCACCGCGCTCGTGGAAGTGGCCAGTTCCTTTCCCGGAACCGCAGCCGGCAAGGAGGCAGCACTCAAGGCCGCGCAACTGGCCGCTGCCCGCGGCGATCTGGGAACCGCGGAGGCGATCCTGTTTCGGGCGCTGACGCCGGCAGCTCGGTCTGATCGCGAGGCCGTGCTGTCGGAATTGGCGCGGCTTTATGAAAGAATGAAGTGGCCGGGCGGCATGGTCCGCCTACGCGACGACTGGAAACGGTTCGGCGGTGGTGATCCCATGCCGGAGCCCATGACACGCGCCATCACGAACGCCGTCACGGCCCGGCAGGCTGCCGAGGCTCTGCCCCTGCCCCCGTGGCGGCTGCGTTGGCGAGCCAAGACCTTCCCCGACAGCGCGTACCGTGTTGTGCCCGCGGGACTGGTCTACTGGGAGCGCAAGAACGAGCACACCGCGTCCCGGGACAAGAACGCCAAGAAAGAACCGACGCAGGTGGGATGCCTGGCGTTGGACACCGGCGCGGTGCGCTGGAAACGCGACACGTGGGTTACGGAACGCTGGCTGCAGAAAGCCAGTTGGCCCGACATGCCCCAAATGGATTTGCAGTGGGCCGAAATCAACCTGCTCCTGCTCAATGGCGATGTCGGCGAGAGCGTTGACCTGTGGTCTGGCGCCGCCACGACGAACAGAGCGCTCGCGGCGATCCCGGAGAACTGGTTCAATTTCCCTGTCGCCGGACGGCACGGCATGGCTATCGTCACGGCCGACGCGGTAGGCGGCGGCCTTGCCGGGCTTGACCTGTTGACCGGTCAGGTCGCCTGGAGGCTGAGCGGACTGTGGCAACTACTGGATGGCGGCAGCATGCTTGTGCTCCGTCCAGGCTCAGACGCCGGAATCGCATTCTGCAACAGTCAGCGAGGGAGCGATGGCTTCAGGAGCATGGCCTGGCTGGATCCCTCGATTGGAACCATCGCCGCGAAACGCCGTCTGGATGCCGACGACAAGGAGTGGTACGCCGCCGCGCTGAAGATGAGGAACCCG
>JBIJDW010000373.1:0-3406 GCA_044343885.1 Kiritimatiellia bacterium | reverse complement strand
CTCGCGGCCAGCACCAAGGTGCTGTCGGCCGAAAACTGGCTCCGTGCCAAGGAGTTCGACAAGGCGATCACGACCTACGAGGCGGTGATCGCGGAAAAGAAGGGCGCGCCCGACTTGATCGCGCAGTCCATGTACTGGTGCGGCGACGCTTACATGCAAACGTTGAATCCGACAGGAGCCTACCGCATGTTCAAGCTCTGCACCTGGGACTACCCCGAAACCAAGTGGGCCCGCTATGCCCGTGGAAAGCTGACGGACAAGATGTTCGTGGAGATTGATAAAGCCGATACTAAATAAAGAGCCATGAGAGCACACCGCCACATACCTGACGCGCTGCCGCCCGCAGCCAGAGAGGCGCTGGACCCCGCTGGTGCGGAGTTGCGCGCGCTCGGCCGGAAGCGGTTTGAGGTGCTCAGGAGCCATCTCGGCGGGGAGGCTGTGCTGATGGTTGCCAGGACCACGACCTTCATAGACACCGGAAGCTGGTTTGGCAAGGGGCGAATCTGGCTGGCGTTCACTCCGACGGCCCTGTTGATCGTAGCCAACGGCCCGCGGCCGCTCTGCCGTCGGATTCCGTTGGCGGAACTGATGAAAACGCAGTATAACACTGTGACCGGAGAACTGGTTTTTGTGCCGGCCGAATTGCCGGTCCAGACTGTCGCTTTGCCGCCCGTGGAGGCGGCGCAGGCGCTGGCGCAAATAAGGGGAGGATAGGTTATGTTAGAGACACTGATTAATGGCGGACCGTTGATGATTATCCTGATGGCCGAAAGCGTGCTGGCGATTGCCGTGGCGCTGGATCGGTGGATGGCCTTCCGTGCCAACAGCCGCGTCGATGTCCGGACGCTCCGGGCAAAAGTGCAGAACCAGATGATCGCGGGAAAGTATGCCGACGCGCTGGCCATCTGCCTCACGACGCCGGGTCCGGTGTCGGCCGTGATGGCCGCGGGCTTGCAATCCTACATCCGGCACCGGGTGGTCACCTCTAACGGCGAGACGCTCCGCGCCATCATGCAGGACGCCATGGCCGATTACGCCCGGACGGCCATGAACATGGTTGAGAAACGGATGAACGTCCTCTCGTTCATCGGCACGTCGGCACCGCTCTTTGGCATGACCGGCACCGTGACCGGCATGATCCGGTCATTTGCCGCCATTGCTGCGGCGGGCGACGTCGACGCCACGGTGGTGGCCTCCGGCATTTCCGAGGCGCTCATCACCACGGCGGCCGGCCTGTTGATCGCCATGATGGCCGTGATTCCGCACCATTATTTCATGGGGCACACGGAGGCCATCGAGATCGCGGCGGCCGAAGCGGGGTCCGAGATCCTGGATCATGTCTCCCTGACGCACCATGTGGCTCCGGCCAAGGCGTAAGCAGAAGAGGGGGCGCGATGCCATTCAAGCCATTCAGAAAGAAGAGACCGGACGGCGGTGTTCCGACCGATTCGTTCTCGGACATCGCCTTCCTGCTCATCATCTTTTTTATCGTCACGACATCACTCAAGCGCATCGTCGGGTTCGAGACCGAGCTTCCGGCCAGCCAGGAACAAGATAAAAAGACCGATAAGGAGACGCCGACGGTCACGCTGAAGGTGAATCAGCTTACGTTCATGAAAGCGGAAATGTCGATGGAGGATTTTAAGGCCAAGCTGGCGTCCATGAATCTCGCCGATAGAAAGCCTTCAGAAAAAGTCGTCTTGCTGGATGCCTCTCAGGAGACGGATTATCAGAACTATTACGAGGTCATGGCGGCTATTTCAACAGCCGGCGGGGTGGTCGGCATCATGACGGAGACCAAGTAATCGTGAAACTGCGTCGTCGAAAGAAGATGGACATCTCGGTGCCCACCACCAGCATGGGCGATATCGCCTTTTTGCTGATCATCTTCTTTATGGTGTGCAGCAACTTCGCCAAAGAGAGCAAGATCAAGCTCAAGCCTACCGATGCGGTGGATATCAAGGCCGTGGAGAATGCCAAAATATCGGTGGTAATCGATGAGGCGAGCGCCATCTATCTGGATGGGCAGTTGGTCAATGACGTGCCGACCCTCAAGCTGCTGATCGAAAACGCATTGCCCGACAAAGCCAATAAAAAAGCCCGGATGGTGATGTTCAAATGCGACCGCTTTGCCTCAAAACGGGTCTTTGAGCCGGTGCTGGATGCCATCGCCAGCGCCGGCGGAATCATTGTGGCCGTAGGCGAAAAACGCGCGAGCGAGGGCGAGAGTAAGTGACCGGGATCAGACCGGATAAGTGATAAGAACGAAAGACAAGGAGAATAGGATCGCCATGAATCAGACAACAGAACAATCGACGCAGAATCTGGACCGCCTGCTTTCTGCCTTTGCGGGCAAGCGTATCGTCTTTTGGACGCTTGTCGCCATCGCCATCCATGTGGTGGTCGTCGGCGTGACGTCGCTCACGTATATCCGCGACACCTATATTGACCCCGAGGGGGCGGTGGAGCGGAAAGTAGCGGCTGCTGATGAAAAGAAACGCCTAGCCAAGGCGCAAGCCGCTGCGGCTGCTGCGACGGTGATCGGAACGAATGGCGTGGCAGGCGCCACGGGAACGAATGGCGTGGCGGGTGCCACGGGAACGAATGGCGTGGCGGGTGCCACCAACACGGTGCCAACCGCAGGCGCCGCAACCAACGACCCCACTGTCAACACAAACTCTGCCAAAGATCGCTATCTGGAGGGTTTGCCCGAGGGCGTGACCAACTCGGCCGTGATCAAGCGGATGACCGATGTCGCCGCGCCAGGGGAAATGCCTACGATGGGGAACGAGCTGAGCACGATACTGGCAGAACCCGTTGTCCCCAAGTGAACAACGACACCCTGTCTGCCTCGTGTGACCATAACGGACGATGAAAATAGATGTCCAACAGACGACATAAGTTATTCACCTGGCCGCCGCTGCTGTGTCTCTTGATGAGCCTGGCGGCGTGGGTGTGCGGTTCTTTCTCGCAAGAACTGCCGGATCGCTATTTTCTGTGGAGTCTGGCTCATGCGGATCTCGCGGAGATGTTTGGTTATGAGGGCGTGGACCGCCTGGTCCTGTTTACCTCGCTGTTCGCGTGTCTGACCGCGACGCTGATGCTGCTCACGGCGGGTATAGGGATCTTCCTCCGCAATCGGGCCACGCTCAGTCTCTACCGCAAGGCCTGTCTGCTCTTCTATGCCCTGGCGCTCCTGTGCGGATCGGTCGCATATCAGGCGACCGGCGTCATCATGACGAAGGGGTTGAGTCTCGACGGGAAGAAACTCGTCCAATATGACGTGGTCATGTTGCGGTGGGATCTCCTCTGGCCGGTTCTGATCGCGAGCGTGGTAATTGCCATTCTATACCTACTGGCGTGGCGGCGCGCGGCGATCCGCCAGTGGCTTGGAAATGACGAGACC
>JBIJDW010000372.1:0-3409 GCA_044343885.1 Kiritimatiellia bacterium | reverse complement strand
GCATGAATTTGAACACCCGTTCTCCGGTCGCCTTGTTCTCGATCAGCACCTCCGTGCCCGTGATGTCCATGGGCATCAGGTCCGGGGTGAACTGAATCCGGTGGAACGAGAGGTCCAGACAGCGGCCCAGCGTGCTGATCAGCAACGTCTTGGCGAGGCCCGGAACGCCCTCGAGGATGCAATGCCCGCGCGCGAAGATCGCGACGAGCAGGTTATCGACCACGTCACGCTGGCCGACAATCACCTTCGCCAGTTCCGCGCTGATTCGGGCGTGGGCGGCCCGCAGCCGATCCAGCGCCTGTATGTCGTCCGACCCCAATGCCGCCTGTTGTGTGCTCTGGTCTGCCATGCTGTCTCCTTTTTTCCGCTGTCACTCCCCTGAATCATCTCTCATCAAAAAAACGGTCATCGCTGCAGCAGCGGCAGTTGCCGATAGGGCAACTGCAGCGAGATCAGCGCGATGCTGGTGCTGAAGATGACACTGACCTCGCCTGCCCAGACGCCATCGGCATTCCGCAACGTCAGCAGCTTGTCCCGCGCCCCCGGGAAGAACGCCTGCCACCGGCTGTCACCCGAAAACCACATCGCTTGGGCGAGATAGAGCAGGCTGTAGAAGGTATGCCCCGCGAATGCCTTGGCAAAATCGCCCTGATTGCGCTGGAGCAGGTTCTCCACAAACTTCATCGCCCCGATCGCCACGGGATGCTCGAACTGGCCGCCGTTATACATGGTCGCCATGGAGGCCACCGTGATGGCTGGCAGGCTGTTGAACCTGCTCGACAACGAATAGTTGATCCCGCCATCGCCGTTGGCGCACTTCTGGATGTACTCGCAGGCCCGCCGGATGGTCTCCGGCGGCACCCGGAGGCCCGCGTCGCGGCAGGCGCGCAGCCCCTGGATTTGCGTGACCGTGACCGATCCCTCGTCGGAGGCGGAATTCGGCGAATAGTACCAGCCGCCGTCCTTGGACTGGCTGCCCGCCGTGAGCCGGATCGCTTTCTGGAGCACCTGGGCGATGCGCTTCTGACGCAGGGGGTTCCCCTCCATGCCGTAGGCGTGGGCCAAAGACAACAGGGCGAATCCGTGGCCGTGCATGACGTGCCCCCGGTCGTTCGCGCTGGCGATCGCGCCGTCCGCGTCGCAGGAGCGGAGCAGGAACTCCACGCCCCGGCCCACGTTGTCCGCGAACGGGCCGGTCGTCGGCGTGCTGCCGCTGCACATCAGGGCCAGGGTCGCCAGCGAGGTCATCGTCACGGCATGCCCCTGCCCGTCCGCGATCCAGCTTCCGTCCGCCCGCTGGGAGCGCGCCAGATAGGCCAGCCCCTTCTGAATGGCCGCCTCGGTCTCCGGCGTGATCAGGTCCGGTCGCGGCCGCACATCCGCAGCGGATGCCGCGACTGCCAGCAAAAGCCCTGTCAGCAGCAAAGCCCAGTGCTTCACAGTTGCTTCTCTCCTTGTACTGAAACGTGTGGATACTCCAGAAAGCACCCCAACGACACGCAGTAAGTAGGCATTGTGCCCCATATGAAGACGACGGTCAACCCCATACTTTCCCCAACTTTTCCCGACTCTTTCTGCTACTACATTCCCGCCTGCTCCAATGTGTTACATTCCATCCTCTGCGTCTTACAGCTCCACGGTGGTTCGTTGCATCAGCAAACTGGGTTCGGCAAGACCTTCGATCTTGTGGAGCCCATCCACCAGATCCTTCTGGTAGGAAGGATCGAGCAATCGAACCTGATAGGAATACTCGATCTGATCGCCTTGCACCGCCTCGCGCATGGCGATCATCTGCGACGCGGAGCAGCACTGCCGCATCACTTCCTGAATCTCGTGTTCGCGTCCCGAGTCCGGTGACAGCAGAAACCGTACCAACCCCTCATATTCCCGGCGCGAGGCAAACGGCGACCAGTGCAACAGCATGATCGCGGCCGCCAACGTGATCGTCCCCACGATGGCCACGCCGAACACGTTTGCCCCGCAGGCAATGCCCACGCCCATGGTTGCAAACAGGAACATCATATCGCGCGGGTCGCGGATTTGTGTTCGAAAGCGAATCAGGGCGAGCGTTCCCAGAATCCCCAGTCCGCGAGCCAGATTGTTTCCGATGGCCATGATCACCATGCTCGTGATCATGCCGCTCAGCACCAACGTGTGCACGAAGGACCGGGAGTACGACAACCCCTGGAACGTCCAGCGGTACACGACAGCAAAGACGGAACAGAGCACGAAGCTCGCGACGATTCCGCCAAATACCGCTCCGATTGTCAAGGCCTCAGAGGTCCCGAACACGGTCATAAACTCATCCATGATCATCTCCTTTTCAGTTGCCTGCGCTCCGGTTAGAAGCGCAAATTCTCATACGCAAAGGCCGGGGCCGGCGGACTCCCGCGAAACAACGATTCCAGCGCCACCGCCGTGGCGTACTTGCAATTGCCCGTCCGCACCAGGCCGAAATGCATGACCAGGTCAACCATCCACTGGGGGGCGTCGCCCAGGGTCTTCAACTCGAGCACTACCCCGGAAAAACGGTAGTCTTTGTTCTGCGCCAGCGAGCAATCGATGGAAAACCAGCGTTTGCCGACCCCAGATATGTCCCACGTGCGGGTGGGCTGATACATCAGCGCGCGATCAAATGAAACCCGCGCATAATGATCCATTCGTCCGAAATAGGCCTCCCGTGTGTAGCGAATCAATACCACAGGCTCCGCGCCAATAAGCTGCGTCAACCGGATAAATTCCAGATAGGCCGATTCCTCCTGTCTGGAGCGGAAAGCGAGTCGCGTCTTGCCCGGATGCGTGATTTTCTCCGCAGACCACTCCTCGCGCGGGATGCAGGCGCGCAACTTGGAGATACACCCGCCAAATTTCCGTTTGACCTCCAGGAATACCGGTTCCCTTGGACCACTGCCATAGGTGCGGGCCCGCAGCTTGAAGCGGTCCACCAGATCCCTTTCCTTCGCATGGTACAGGGACAACGCGGGCGAATCCAACTGCAACGTCGTGATGTCGTATTCCGGCGGATCTCCCCGTCCATGGGAATCGGGCTCGCAAAAGGGGGCGATGAAGGCGCGAATGCGCGGCACGAGCGAGGGCGGAATGATGTATTTCGCCTCGTGCCGGTCCAGTTGGATGTCGCGCTCAATCATGATTCGAAGCCGGTTCCCCCATCGTCCATGTGCCGTTCGTCAACGCGCTTCAACAGGCGCCAGCCAGGTCCCCAGAACGTCCTCCAAGGCGACGACGCCCTTTTGAAATTCATAGTCCTGCTCCCGTTGAAAACGCTGCAGGCTCAGGAGCTGCTCGCGCGCGGCGAGGATCTGCTCCGGAGGCAGGCCGGTCTCTTCGGCGAGCGTGCGCAACGTGGCCTCCAGATCACGGAGAACCGGTTCGGACTGCGCCGCATACT
>JBIJDW010000062.1:0-10873 GCA_044343885.1 Kiritimatiellia bacterium | reverse complement strand
TTGACAAAACAACAGGCATGGAATATGCTTCACAAAAAGCAGGATCAGCAGGTGCGTGTGTTCGCTGCTGACACTTCGAAGCGAGGCGACGGGGGTCGGCTTCGCGTAAATTAAGGAGAATCAGACTATGGCCAACGATAAACAAAACGCTGATTTGGCGGCAATCGAGCGGTGCAAGGGTGCCTACGAAAGTATACGGCAGGAGGTGGGCAAGGTCATCGTGGGGCAGCGGGACGTGGTGGATGACGTTCTGATGGCGCTGTTCTGCAATGCGCACATTCTACTGGTCGGCGTTCCGGGCTTGGCCAAGACGCTGTTGATTGCGACCTTGGGCAAGGTGTTGCAGTTGGATTTCAAGCGGGTCCAGTTCACCCCCGATTTGCTTCCCGGTGATATCACGGGGTCGATTGTGGTGGATGAGATTCCGGGCACGGGGCGGCACGAGTTCCGTTTTGTGGAGGGGCCGGTATTCACGAATTTGCTGCTGGCCGACGAAATTAACCGCACCCCGCCGAAGACACAGGCGGCGCTGCTCCAGGCCATGCAGGAGCGGGAAGTGACCACGGGCCGCGAGACACGTCCGTTGCCGCGTCCATTTCTGGTGATGGCGACGCAGAATCCTCTGGAGCAGGAGGGAACCTATCCGTTGCCCGAGGCGCAGTTGGACCGGTTCATGTTCAACACGTTTGTCGATTACCCCAGCAACGCCGAATTGGTCAAGATCGTCCAGCAGACCACGGGCGAGCAGGCACCGGTGGCTGGCGGCGTGCTGTCGAGTGACGAGATCATTGCGATCCAGAATATTGTGCGCCGGATACCGGTTGCGCAGCCGGTGGTGGAATACGCCGTGCGGCTGAGCGCGGCGAGCCGGCCGAAGGATCCCTCGGCGCCCGATTTTGTGAAGAAGTATCTGAACTGGGGCAGTGGGCCGCGGGCCGCCCAGTATCTCGTGCTGGGCGCCAAGGCAAACGCCGTTCTGCACGGCAACACGCATGCATCGATCGAGGATGTGCGGCGTGTGGCCACGAGCGTCCTGCGCCATCGCGTGGCGCTGAACTTCAACGCCATGGCCGACAAACTGACCGACGTGGAGATCGTGGCCCGGCTGCTCAAGGAAGTGCCGGCCGAAGGTTGAAGACGGTATTCAGGTGTCCGGGTTCAGGAGCTGGCGTTGAATCCTGAACCCTGAACACTGAACACTGAACACTGAACACGACCATGAACCCCCAACCCCGAATCTGAACGATGTCAAACGGGAACAACAGTCTGACGCTAGACCCCCGCCTGCTGGAGCAGTTGAAAGGGATCGATCTGAAATCCCGTTTTTTGGTGCGTGGGTTTTACGAGAACCGACACCGCACCCGGGATTTTGGCGCGTCCAACGAGTTCATCGAGCACAAGGACTACCAGCGGGGTGATGAAATCCGCCGCATTGACTGGCGCGTTTTTGCCCGCACCCGCCGTCTGTACGTCAAGCGCTTCGAGATGGAAGCCAACATGCGCGTCCACTTCATCTTGGATACGTCCGACTCCATGCGCGTGCCGGCTGATGGGGGCCGCCCCAACAAACTGGAACTGGCAGCAACCATCACCGGCGCGGTGGCCATGATGGCGGTGTCTCAGCAGGATTCGGCGGGGCTGTTTTGCATCGGCGACAAGATTGAGGAGGCCATTCCCGCGCGGCAGGGCATGCGGCATCTGGCGTTGCTTTTTCAGCACTTGGGGTCGCCGCGCGGGCAGGGCGGTGGGAGATTCGGGGAGATCGCATGGGATACCCTGCAGCGCATTGGGCGGCGGGGGGTGACGTTTGTTCTGACCGATGCGTTGGATCCGCTGGAGCCGATCTTCGAAACCTTGAAGGGTCTCATGGTGCGCGAGCAGGATGTGACCCTGATCCAGGTGCTGGACGAGACGGAGCTGACGTTTCCGTTCGACAAGATGACCGAGTTCCGCCATCCCGAATCGGGACGGCGCGTCATGGGTGATCCGCTGGCGCTCCGAGACCGGTATCTCGCTCGGATGACGGCGCATCAGGATAAAATTCGCCTGTTCTGCAGTCAGCACGGCGTGGATTATCTGCGCGTACATAATGGCGACGATCTGGTCACGCTGTTGTCGTCTCATTTTGTGCAACGACTGATCAGAAGGAACAGCGCATGCTAAATCCGCTCATGCTCTTGGGGCTGGCGGCGCTAGGCATTCCGGTACTGATTCACCTCATCAACCGGCGGCGCATGAAGCCGCGAGCACTGGCGACGCTGGAGTTTCTTGATCAGCAGGACGTGGCGAACGCCTTTGCTCCGGTGCCGCGCGACCTGCTGCAGCTCTTGTTGCGACTCTTGCTGCTGACCTTGTTCATTCTGTTGATGGCTCGGATGACGGGATCAAGCACCACGGTCGGGCCGCGCGCGGTGGCGATTGTTCTGGATAACTCAATGAGCATGAAGCGGCTGACGCCCGACGGCCGCAGTCTGGCCGACGTTCACCGGGAGCGCATCCTCAGACTCGTCCGCGGCATGAAACAGGGGGATTACTTCTCCTTTACGCTGGTGGGGGACCAGGTGTTTGACAGCACCGGTTTCACCAGTGACCGCGCACGGCTCGAGCAAGCCGTGACCAACGCTTGGGTGAGCGACGGCGGCGCCCGCAGTCTATGTGCGACGCTGGAAGACAGCCTGCGCGAACTGCGATCCCGGCGTGTGCCCAACACAGCCCTGATTGTGTTTTCCGATCAGCAAGTCCAGAACTATCGGTCGCAGTTCGCCTCCCCGAGCTTGGCGCCGCTCCTGCAGGGAAGCCGCATCAAGACCGTCTTTGTGACGGATCCCGTGACCAACGCGCCGAATCTCGAACTGCAGGGGGCTGAATTCTATCCGGAGCAGAACTATATGGGGGCCGGTGGCAAGGTGACCACACACCTGTATAATGCCTCGGTTACGCAGTTGACCGCGGTCGTGTCGCTGAAAAGCGGTGACGCCGTCGTGGATTCCCGTTCATGCAACGTGGCGAGCGGCGAAACCGCACAGGTGGAAATACGCAACATCTTCGGGTCGCCATTCGACTCGGCCTGGAAGGTGAGCCTGGGCGACGATGGGTTTGCCGCCGACAACGACTGGTATTCGACGGTGCGCATGCTCAAGCGCCGCGAGGTTCTTCTGGTGACCTCGCCGCTGTACCCCCTGTCCGACGGCACGACCGTGGGGAGCAGCGGCGCGGACCTGTTCGCCTGCGCGGTGAATCCGGCCAAGGCGCTATTGCAGGAGGGCGGAACCTACATCGGGGTCACGCCTATTGAAGTCTCGAAGCTGGAGCGCAAGGCGCTGTCGCTCTATTCGATGGTTGTGCTGTACGGGGTGCAGGATCTTCCGATGGCCAAGGAAACCGTGCAGGATCTCGAGATGTACGTGCGCAACGGCGGCGGGGTCTATCTCATTCCAGACGCCAAGATCAATCCGGCGGTGTTCAACGAAACGTTTGCCCCGCTCCTCGCGGGATTCCGACTGGGTGCCTTGCAGGATTCCACAAATGCGGTGGCGATCGACACGACCGAGGCGAACCTCGCTGATCCGTTGTTCCAAAGCCTGTTGCGCGGTGAGTGGGGGACCATCAAGGACATTCGCTTCACCCGCTATTTTTCCGTGATCGAGGCCGGGAAACCCCGCGCCGCGCTCAAAACCGGCGCCGGCGACACGCTGATCGCCCTGGCGGATCTAGGAAAAGGTCACGTGTGCGTGCAGACGCACAGTTGGAACATTCCGGACACCTCGCTGCCGCGCAGCCTGCCTTTCGTATCCGTGGTGCAGGCGATCGTGGATCGGCTGACCCTGTCCCGCGCGGAAGCTTCAGCCCGACCGGACCACATCCGCGTCGGTGATTCTCACCGCCTGTCGCTGCCGCTCGATTTCCGTGGTATGAGCAACGTGGTGATGACGGGGGCGCGATCCTGTGCATTCCCCATGCTTCCGGATACCGACTATATCACGCCCCTGGGGATCTATGCAGCAGGCGCCTATCGAGCCACGCATCCCAAGAAGGTGGTCAAGGATCGCTGGCTGGCTGTGAACCGGGCCACGGAAGAGTCGGACGCCACCTTCATGGACGATTCGCAATTGGCGAATCTGTGGGCCGGCAGCGACGGCCAGGCCCTCGCTTCTGATCGGTTGGACGGGCTTTTTCTGCCGCGCCGCGAGTTGTTCCCCTTGCTGCTGGCGCTGGTTTTTGTCGCGTTGGCGGCCGAGTCGCTGGCCTCTCTTATTCCGCGGCGCAAAAGGTGACCTATGGATCATTTTTTTAGATGGCTCAATCTGGATCCGTTTACCCGGATCGACCGGATCAGGGACTTCCGTTTCATCACAGAGTCGTGGCTTCCCGTCGAGGTGGTGTGGGCGCTGGCGGCGCTCGGTCTAATCTTGGCAGGCATCAATTTTCTGCCGGCCATCCGGATGAGGCGGCGCGTGCGCCTGCTGTGCTTTGTCTTTCGCCTCGGCATGATCGGCCTGCTCCTGTTGGTGCTGCTGCGCACGCATCTGAAGCTGGACATCCAGATGGCGCGCGCCCAATCCTGGCTGGCTTTGGTGGACGACTCGGGTTCCATGCGGACGGCCGATGCGCCCGGCGGGACGCGGTTCAACGCCGCCGTTTCGGATGTGAAGGCGCTGCGCCAGGCGGTGGGGCGTCAGGTGGCGCTCGATGTGGCCTCCCTCAGCGCGGCACCGCTGGACCGTGAAGCAGGCGAGAAGACGCCCACGCACATTCACAGCGCCATCCTCCGAGAACTGGCGGAACGGCCTCGCGTGCAGCGCGTGCTCCTGCTGACGGACGGACGCGACGGCGAGAAACAGGACTTCTCCCTGACGGGCGAAGCCTTGAAGTCCCGTGGCGTAGCGCTGGACATCGGACTCTATGGAACCGAGACACCCAGCGTGGATTCACGCCTCACCGCGCAACCGGAGCGCAGTGTGATCCGGCTCGGTGAACCCCTCGTGATTCGCGGCTCCCTGCAGGATGCATCAGGGAAAGACGGACGGGATCTGAAACTGCTGGAGAACGGCAAACCCGTTCGCACGGTGACGGTGCCGCGCGATTCCTACGGGTGGTTTGAGGTCCTCTACAGGCCTGATAAATCAGGCCGGCACCGCTACACGCTCTCGATGGAGACGGAGGACGCCTATCGCGGGAACGACGCCTGTTCCTTCTTTGTAGATGTCCGCGATGAGAAGATCAACGTGCTGATGGTCGAGGGGCTGCCACGGTACGAATTCAAGCTCACGAAGGTCGTCCTCGAGACCGACCCGCTGGTCTACCTGGTCTGCGTCAGTCATTTGCCAGGAGGCGGCGTGTATACGCAGGGCGGCGCGTTGCATGCCGAGCCCAGCGCCGGCATTATCAAGAGCGCGACGGAACTGTACAAGTATGACCTCGTGATTCTGCGTGATGTGCCGCGGACCCTGTTCCGCAGCGGTTCCGACACGAACGAAATGCCGATGAAGCTGCTGGCGTCATTCGTGGAGAAACGGGGCGGCGGGCTGGTGACGATGGGCGGGCAGAGCGTGTATCGAGCCGGGGGCTATCAGGACAGCCCGCTGGCGGCAATCCTGCCGTTTGACTTGAGCGACAGCTTCTCCAAGAAGCCGCAGTTTCCCGGCCGGTTCTCGGTGCAGGTCGTCAACGAACAATACGATCACCCCCTGTTGCGCCTGTTGCCGGATGCGGCCGCGAACCAGGAGCTTTGGGACCGGCTACCGATGCTGGACGGGTGCAACAACGTCGGCGCCGTCAAGCCCATGGGCAAGCCGCTGCTGTCGCGCCTGGTCGGCATTCAGACGCCATCGGGCGAGATGGAAACACGGGAGGTGCCGGTCATGGCCTTCCAAGATCTCGGTGGTGGCAAGATCCTCGCGGCGTCCGTGGACACGTTTTGGCGGTGGCAATTGCAGCCGGACATCGAGCCGCCCCCGCTCGAGACGCTCATGGCCAATATCGTGCGCTATCTGGCTCCGGAGCCTGGCTTGCGGGCTGGCAACGTGAACGTGGTCATTGCCGACCCGACTCCCGTGCTGGGTCAGACTGTCGTGCTGTCCACCCTGCTGCGCGACAAAAATTACGATCCCGTGCGCCTGGTGGATTTGCAGGTGGTGGTCACGAAACCTGACCGAAAGATACTGACGATCTATCCGTGCGATCTGCCCGACCGGCCTGGATATTACGAATACCGCTTCCTGGCGGATCAGCCCGGCGACTGGAGCGCAACGGCTATTTGGGGCAAAGAGAAGCAGACGGCTCAATTCGTGGTGAGGGAGCAGGACAGCGAGTTTGCGGAACTGGCGGTCGACCGCGAAGCGATGCAGGCGCTGGCTGGCGCGGCCAACGGATCGGTGGTTGAGAATGTTGCGGCCTGGGCCAAAGGCGCGGATGTCTCGCCGGTCACGGAGCCGGCGGTGCGGGATCTGGAGGTGTGGAACAGTCCCGCCGTTCTGGTGTTGTTTCTTCTTCTGGTGTGCGCCGATTGCTTGGTGCGCAAGCGGCAGGGACTGGCCTAGCGATGAGTACTGAACCCATGAACGATGTGCAGCAACAGTTCAAGACGCGGATCGGTCGCTTCGGCCGCGTGCGGCGCGCTGTGGCGAACGGCCGTCAGGCCTATGCCGCCGGCATTGCGGCGCTCGGCGTCGGGATCGCGGCGCTGGTGCTGCTGAGTGGCTGGACCGCCAATCCGGTCGTCAACTGCGCGCTGACGTCCATCGGGATCGGACTACTGGCCTGGCAGATCGTTCGTCTCGCGCGGCGCTGGGAGTGGCGGCGCCAGACGCTCTCCGAAGCCTTCCGTTTGGAGGATCTGGCCGGCGACCTCAACAGCCGGGTGGTCAGCGCCGTCGATTTTGTGAATCGGCCCGCGCCGGTGGCGCCATTGGTCGCCGCCGTGATCGAGCGGGCGCGGCAGGATCTGGATCGGCCATTCGAGCTTCTCATTGATCGGAGCGTGCGCAATCGTCTGCGCATTCGGTGTGTGCTCTTGTTGCTCTTGTTCCTACTGCTGGGGTCGACCGACCGGTTTGGCTTCGCTCGCATGAGCCGCACGGTCAGTCTCAGCGCGCTCCAGTTGCGCGAGAGCCTGTTCCCCACGCGTTATGAGCTGATCCCTGGAGCGGGGCAACACGTCTATCGGGCTGGTAGTTCGGTGGAGACCGGCATTCGCTTCACCCGGTTTAGTTACCCGGAGGTGACGATGCTGCGCGTGACGGTGGGCCAGGAAGGGGAGGAGCGCATCGTCCTGCCGGTGGACCCGTCGCGCAAGGCCGTTGTGACGATGAAGTCCGATCCGCTCCGGGATCGGGAATACCGTATCCGCTTCGTGTTTGGTAAGCGCATCACCGAGGAAACCCATCTGGTGTTCGCTACCGCGCCCGTGATCGAGAACATGCAGACCGACCTGGTTTATCCGCTCTACACCCGGCTGGTCTCGAAGACGATCGAAGGCGTTCAGGATCGCATCACTGCGCTTCCCGGGACTCGCGTGAGTATGGGGTTCACCTTCAGCAAGCCGGTGAATTCGGCGGTGCTGACCTTTGACGATGGAGGAACGAAGGAAATTGTCCCCCTGGACGTCATGGGCCGGTTCGCATCCCTCTCGCTGATGCACACGATCGAGCGTCGCGCCACGCTGCAAGTCGAGGATATTCACGGGTTCCCCCTGGATGCCGCCCTCGCCATCGAATTCAATCTGGCAGAGGACAATCCGCCCAAGCTCATTATTCCTGCTTTTCTCAAGCAGGACATGCCCTGGCCAGTTGGCGCGCTGGGTAGCTTTGGTTTTGGCGTGAGGGCGGAAGACGATTTTGGCGTGGTTCGGTGCGTTCTCCGCTGGCGCAAGGCAACCACGGAAGACAAGAACAGCATCAAGGATCAAGGGGAGCTTGAGCGTCCGTTCCTTCCGCCCAAGCGTGTGGCCATTGCGGCGTTCGACAATGTCTTCAAGGAGCAGGATGCGAAGCCTGGCGATATGTTCTTCTTCCAGGTTGAAGCGTTCGACAATCGAGACCCCAAGCCGCAATCCAAGAGTTCAGCCTGGTTTTCGATTTACCTGCATGCTCAAGAACTCGATCCCGGCAATGAGCTGACTTCGATCGAGGTCTTGGGAGGAGTCCTCCGTCCGAGACCCCGCGCGCAGAAGGTCTATGGAAAGAACGAAAAGGTGGATATTGGCGTCAAGGCGATGTCGGCCATCGCGAAGCCGGAGCAGGTGCGGAGCGATTTTAAACGCAAGGAGACCACCGATACTCGCAGCGAGACCCGCGGGTCCGGAACCACGGCCAACGACTATACGCGAGCCACCTCAGGAGGAGGAAGCAAATGAAGCGCACGAGTTTTCAGGTGTCTGCGCAGGGATTTGGGCGCGGCGTGTACCTGGCACCACGGGTCGGGTTGAGCTGGATCGCGGTGCCGGTCCTGGCGGGGTTCTGTGTGTGCGCGGACGTGTGCGCAGCGGCTTCCATTCAGTCAAAGATCGTGTGGACCGGAGGATCTCCTCAGTTGGAGGTGACGGTCTCGAACGCCGTGGCGGCAGGGACCGTGGCGATGACGAACAAGATGCTCTGGATCGGCGTGCGCGCTGTGAATGAGAGGGGAGATACGGTCGAAGGGTTTACGGGCGGACAAGCGCTGAAACTCAATCCCGACGGCAAGCCCACGATCAGCACGTTTCCTCTCGCGGGCGGCAGGCCGGTGTTGCCTACCAACGACTACATCCGGGTCAGCGCACAGGACGAGACGCTGGGCGTGTCGTACGATGAGCTCGTGTACGCGCAGAAGCCCGGCGATCGACTGCAGAGTTATAGCGTTCGCATATCTGGGGATTTCACCAATCGAACGGCCCGGCTGGCGCTGCATTTCGGCCCGCATAAATTGGGGGCGGCTCAGCCCGTTGAGATGGATCTGCGTGTGTTGGATGGCGAGGCCAACCAACTGGAAAGCCGAACTCGGACGATTGTCATGTCCGAAACCGGCGTCACGGACGTCGAGGTGGACGTGACCCCCAAGCGCGAAACGGCCGGCCCGTACAGCATTTCTTTTGGATTGAACAACGAAGCGCTCGGCATGGCTTTGGCGTTCGAGGCCCGCTTTCCATTCGCCACCGTTCTGGCACCGGTCACCAGCATGGAAAGCGATACGCTGGCCGACTGGCATATTCCCCGCTCGGAGGCCGTTTCCGGAAGTGCCAAAGACGTTCCCAAGGGGGCGCTGGATCGGCTGAAATTGCCCGGCCCGCTCTTTAGCTTTTATCAGCCGTTCGGGCGCCCGGTCTTTGACTCCGACATCCGACGCAGCGGGACCCGGAGCCTGCGGATCGACTATACGCCGTCTGCCCCCGTAGTGATCGGCAGCAACCTGCGGCTGCCAGGTTTGCCGGTGGTGGCTCGGATCTGGGTCAAGGGAAACAACACCCGGGACCGGTTGACCCTTGAATGGCGCGATCCTTGCAATTTCAACGCCGCCAGCTATCAGCGCTTCATGAACACTCTGGCCGTGGATGTTTGCCGGCTCGATTTTACCGAATGGAGATGCTTTACCGTGCCGGTCCTGGGCAACGGACTGCTGGGCCGTGACAGCATGGCCTACATGACGGGGTCTCAAGGAATAAATGTCAAACATCCCGTCCAGTCGCCGCTTTATCTCGCCGCGTTGCGCGTGATACCGGAGCCCCTGCCGAAGGATGCCAAGCCCGAGACAGCGCCGCGATCGGTTTGGATTGACGACATCCTGATAGAGACGCAGGTGCCCCGGAGTGAGCGGCTGTCGTTGGAGTTGCGCGGCGACACGCCGGAGCGGAAGCTGCGCCCCGGCGCGCAGTTGCTTGTTTCGGTCGGCAACGGAACGGGGAACGACATCCGTGGCGGGCGTCTCGCCGTCAAGTTCCTCGATGCGAACGGCGAGACCGTGCATGAGATGGTCGAGACCTTCGACGCGCCATCGGGGGGATTCACCGCGAAGTTCCTGGCGTTGGATCCGGTGGAGGCGTGCAAGCCGCGCGGCCCCGTCACGGCTATTGTCATGGTCGATGGCAATGTACCCGGCCAGCGAGTGGAGGGTCGGCTGGTTTTCAGCCGTCCGACAGGCGGCGGACTGTTCTGGGATTTCGAACGAGCCGAGCATTTCAACCCGCAAGGGCAGGATTTGGGATCAGGGGCTGACCCGGTGGCGGGCGGCTCGGATGACGCGGGGCACGCCTTACCGCTCGATGTCACGACCAACCGGCCGATCTCCGTGATGCTGCATCCGGCCATGCCTGGCATTGTCGAAAGCGTCGAAATGCAGGTGTTCGGCACGGGAACGCCCGTCATCCTGCAACCCGTGTTTGTTGACAGCGGATCGCGCGATTTCGACATCACGTACAATCAGTTTGCGGCCACGCCGATCCGCGTGGATTGGAAGGGATGGAAGGCCTGTCGTTTCTCGGCACCGCCAATTTCTCAAAATTACACGACGGGAGAGGGAAATCCATTTTACGCTCCTTTTTATCCTCTGAATCTCGCGCTGTGGGCGTACACCGATGACGGAGCGCCTGCCTCGATCCGAGTGGATCAGATTCAGATCAGCACCCATCTCTCTCCGAAACAGGAACTGCTCGTTGAAACGGACTATCCGGATGAGACGATGCTGCATCTGGCGGGCGGGCCGCTGCGGCTGGTGCTGGGCAATTATTCCACCAACACTCAGACACTGGACATCCGCTACCGCTTGACCACGGCTTCTGGGGAGGTGGCCGAAGAGGGGACGCGCAAGCCCACGCTGGCGCCAGGAGCCCGCCTCTACGTCACGCTGGTCGACAAGCTCCGCGAAGGTTTCTATCATTTGCGCGTGGAGGGCCTTCCCGGCG
>JBIJDW010000061.1:0-10880 GCA_044343885.1 Kiritimatiellia bacterium | reverse complement strand
AAGCCATCCGAGGGCGCGGTTTCTGTTTTTTAGAAGATCAATGGCTGAAACTTCAGTTATCATTTCGGTCGGATGTTATCACATTCCATGGTCTTGAATATACAAAAACCGGTGGCCTGTCCCGGATGCGGCATCACGCGATCGGCGAGGGCGCTGCTAATGAGGCGGCGATCACCAACGGCCTCTAATCCAAGGGCATCTACATCCGAGCGGCCGGCCGCTGGTGCATCGCTTGGTTGGGCTTTGCGTTCGCCCTGATTTTCATTTTTATTGCTCAAACTTCGCCCGGTAGGCCCAGAGGCCGAGGGCGGGGTTGCTGATGAAAAAGATCTCTTCGCCATCCGGCATCCGGTTCCAGCCGTCCTGGAGCCGATCCGGATTGTAGCGCGCGGCCATCTCCCCGTACGGAACGGCATCAAATCCGACGGCGCGCAAGGCCTCCAGTCCCATCCCGTCGCCCGGACAATAGGTGATGCGGAAGCGGCCCTCCGACGAACCGTGAATCAAATGGGCCGCCGCGCCCAGGTTGCCGCGCAAGTCCTCATTCTCCGCAACCGCCTTCAACGTGGCGGGGGTTCCGCGATAGCCGTATTTACGGATCAGCTTATCGATGGTCGGATCCTCACCGAATTCCTTGAGCGCCGGTGCGAGTACGACCAGCTCACCGCCGTCGGCGATCGCCAGGCGCGTGCGGTAGATCGCCTTGTTGCCGAGCCAGGTGCTCTGAAACTCGTGCGGATCGAGAGCAACCACCACTTTCCGAGGCTCGCGGTCGAGCAAGGTGATGTTCACCCGGCGCGCCAGCTTGCACGCCTCGTGATACACCGGCGCGTCATCCCCGGCATAAAAACCGCGCAGATGCATCTGCCGCGTGACGGCATCCTGCTCGACCACCGTCAGAATGTAGGTGATCGGCAGATCCCCCAGAAACGTCTCGACGGCCGTGTTGAAGAGCCTGCGCACCGGCGTATCCGCCCGGCCGAGAATAGTCTCCATGTTGCAGACCGCACCCAGGAAGTGCGATTTGTTGATGATGTCCGCCCCGCCTGCGCCCACGACGATATTCTTGGTGTAGTTGGCCATGCCGACCACTTCGTGCGGCACGACCTGCCCGATCGACAGGATCAGATCGTAACCATCGAAGAGCCGCTGGCTCACCTCTACGCCGACCGAATAGGCGACTTTGCCGCCGGAAAGCTCGGCGAGCAGCGATCCCGGAAGCTCGCCTGTGCGAACAATCCCGTTGCGCCAGTCATGCACCAGAAAGGCGGTCAACGGGATCGTGTCGCCAAACATCAGGCGAAGCTGCTTCTCGGTCATGGCGTTGTGCGTGCCCAGGGTCGGCATCACGTCCACCCGCACGCCCCGGGCCGTCAGCGCCTCGTAGGCCATCGCGGTGATCGCCCCCGCCTGCGAGTTGAGGCGGGTGTGATCCGGCGGCAGCAGGAGCACGCGGCGCAGAGTTTCCGGGCGCGCTGCCAGCGTCTGCAGAACCAGCGTGCGCAGCTCCCCGCGCGAAATCGAAACCTGTTCTCCGCAGTGGATGATCATAAGCGCGAGGCTCCCGTCTCACACCACGTAGGTGGAAGCGGCGGTGCTGCCGCCGCGGCCGGTCCAGTTGGTGTGGAAGAACTGGCCGCGCGGCGCGTCCGTGCGCTCATAGGTGTGGGCGCCGAAATAATCGCGCTGGGCCTGCAGCAGGTTGGCCGGCAGTCGCGCGCAGCGATAGCCGTCATAATAGGCCAGCGCCGCACTGATGGCGGGGGTCGGAATGCCCAGTTTCACGGCCATGCGGACGACCCGCCGCCAGCCGCCCTGGGCCCGCCGCATCTTGCCGCTGAAGAACGGGTCGAGCAGCAGGTGGGTCAGGCCCGGATTGTGGTCAAACGCCTTCTTGATCTTGCCGAGGAACACCGAGCGGATGATGCAGCCGCCGCGCCACATCAGCGCGATGCCGCCGTAGTTGAGGTTCCAGCCGTAGGACTGGGCGGCGGCGCGCATGAGCTGATAGCCCTGCGCGTAGCTGACCAGTTTCGAGGCGTAGAGCGCCTGCTTCAGGTCGTTGACGAACCGTTGGCGGGAGCCGGTGAACGTCGTCGACGCCGGGCCGGCGAGTTGCGTCGCGGCTGCGACGCGCTCGTCCTTGAGCGCCGAGAGGCAGCGGGCGAAGACCGCCTCACCGATCAGCGTGAGCGGCTGGCCTTCGTCGAGCGCGGCCACGGCCGTCCATTTTCCGGTGCCCTTCTGGCCGGCCGTGTCCAAAATATTTTCCAGCACCGCTTCGCCCGCCTCGGTCCGGTAACCCAGAATGTCGCGGGTGATTTCGATCAGATAGCTGTCCAGCTCCCCGGTGTTCCATTCGGCAAAGATGGCGTGCATCTCGTCGGCAGTGAGGCCGAGGCCGTCCTTCATCACCTGGTAGATCTCGCAGATCAACTGCATGTCGCCGTATTCGATGCCGTTGTGGACCATCTTCACAAAATGACCCGCGCCGCCTTCGCCGACCCACTCGCAGCAGGGCTTGCCCGCGTCGGTATGGGCCGCGATCTTCTGAAAGATCGGTTTCACCGCAGGCCAGGCGGCGGGCGAACCGCCGGGCATGATCGACGGGCCGAGCAGCGCGCCCTCCTCACCGCCCGAGACGCCGGTGCCGACATACAGCAGCCCCCGGCTCTCCACGTATTTCGTCCGGCGGATGGTGTCGGGAAAATGGCTGTTGCCTCCGTCAATGATGATGTCGCCGGGTTCGAGATGGGGAATGACCTGATCGATGAAATCGTCCACCGCCTGGCCCGCCTTGACCAGCATCATCACCTTGCGCGGCCGCTCCAGGCTGGCGCACAACTCGGCGATGCTGTGACAGCCGATGAACTTCTTGCCGGCCCCGCGTCCGCCGACAAACGCATCCACCTTCTCCACCGTGCGGTTGAACACCGCCACCGTAAACCCCTTGCTCTCCATGTTGAGCACCAGGTTTTCGCCCATTACCGCCAAGCCAATCAAGCCGATGTCTGCCTTCATGTATTTCTCCCGTGTTGAAAAAATCACCGTTGTATCCGCGCCGAGCCGCCTGCGGCCAGCGCCTTCACCTGGTCCAGCGTGGCCATCGTGGTATCGCCGGGGTAGGTGGTGAGCAGCGCGCCGTGCGCCCAGCCGAGGCGCACCGCCTCGTCGGCCGGCACGCCGTTCAGCAGGCCGTAGAACAGGCCAGCCGCAAAGCCGTCGCCGCCGCCGACGCGGTCGTACACATCCAGATCGAGGACCGGCGCCTGGGCCACCTTTCCGTTGATCCAGGCCACGGCGCTCCACCGGTGTCGGTTGGTCGACTGCACCTCGCGCAGGGTCGTCGCGACGACCTTGATGTTCGGGTGCTTCCGGACGACCGTGTCGATCATGCTGATGAACGCGGCGGAGTCGAGGCCCGTCCGGGCGCCCGCTTCCGGGCCGGGGATGCCGAGCCCGAGCTGCAAATCTTCCTCGTTGCCGACCAGCACATCCACATGACGGAGGATCGGGTCGAGCACCTCGACGGCCCGCGCGTTGCCGCCCAGGATGTTCCAGAGCTTCGCGCGATAGTTCAGGTCAAAGGAAACCACGGCGCCAGCGGCTTTGGCGGCCTTCATCCCCTCCACGATCACAGCAGGCGTCGTGGCGGAGAGCGCGGCAAAGATGCCGCCGCTGTGAAACCAGCGCACGCCGTCGGCGAAGATGGCCTTCCAGTCGAAATCGCCGGGCTTGAGCCGGGCGGCGGCCTCGTTACATCGATTGTAAAACACCACCGGCGCGCGGGCGCCGCAGCCGCGGTCGCTGAAGACCGTCGCCATGTTCGGGCCGTTCACGCCATCGTGCTCGAAGCGCTTGTAGAACGGCCGGACGCCCATGGCGCGCACCCGCTCGGCAATCAGATCGCCGACCGGATAATCCACCATCGCCGCCGCGATGCCCGTCTTGAGTCGGAAGCAGTCCGATAGATTGGCCGCGACATTGAACTCGCCACCGCTGACGTGAATTCGGCATTCCGTCGCCTTGCGAAACGGCACCACACCCGAATCGAGCCGATGCACCATCGCGCCCAAAGAAACCAGATCCAGCGCGCCAGCCTGCTTGATGGTCATCCCATAATCCATCGTACCCTCCTGATTAGCAAATACTTATACATGCACGAAACACCGGCTACATGTGGCCTGCGCCCGTCTCTGCGGGCGGCGGGTATTATGCGGGGGGGTGAATCAAGAGTCAAAGGGTTTTTCTCGTGTTTTTCTAGATGATAATGCCGAGAAGAGATGGTACACTTGACCGTAAACGAGGCAACACGGGAAGGCGGCAACATGTGGGACTATACGGACAAGGTGCTGGATCATTTCAGAAATCCGCGCAACGTTGGCAAGATTGAGCATCCCGACGGCGTGGGCACCGTCGGCGCGCTCGCCTGCGGCGATGCGCTGACGCTCATGTTTAAGCTGGGACCCGACGGCCGCATCGCCGAGGTGAAATTTCAGACCTTCGGCTGCGCCAGCGCGATCGCCTCGTCTTCGGTGCTCACCGAAATGGTGATCGGCAAGACTGTGGAGGAGGCCGGAACGATCACCAACAAGCAGATCGCCGAAGCCCTCGGCGGATTGCCCGACCAGAAGATGCACTGCTCGGTGATGGGCCGGGAGGCCCTGGAGGCGGCGATCCACAACTACCGCACCGGCGAAACCGTCATGCGGCATCTGGACGAACGGATCGTCTGCACCTGTTTCGGCGTCTCGGAAAACGAGATCCTCCGCATCACCCGTGAAAACGGCCTCTCCTCCGTCGATGAGGTGACGAATTTCTGCAAGGCGGGCGGCGGGTGCGGCCTGTGCCGCAACGATATCCAGAAGCTGGTCGATGGCGTCGTTGCCGAGCGGACTCAGACGAAGACCGCGCCGGCCGAGGCGCCGCGCAAGCTGACGAACCTGCAAAAGATCAAACTGATCGAGGAGATCATCACCCGCGAAATCCGCCCCGCCTTGCAGCGCGACCACGGCGATGTCGAGCTGGTGGATATCAGCGGCGACCGCGTGACCATCGCCTTCCGCGGCATGTGCGCCGGTTGCCACGCCTCCGAAACCACACGGCACAGCCTGATCGAGGCCAAGCTGCGCGAATGCGTCTCCCCCAATATCACCGTCGTCGAGGAGGGGAAATCATGAGCCGCCTCGTCTATCTGGACAACAACGCCACCACCTGCGTCGCGCCCGAGGTCCGGGATGCCATGCTCCCCTTTCTCACCGATCTGTGGGGTAATCCGTCGAGCATGCATGCCTTCGGCGGGCGCGTCATGCGCCATGTGGAAGAGGCGCGCGAAAAGGTCGCGGCGCTGATTCACGCCGACCCGTCGGAAATTATCTTCACCAGTTGCGGCACCGAGAGCAACAACGCTGCCATCTACGGCGTGGCCGAAATCCTCGGACCCCAGGCCCGGCTCATCACCAGCCGCGTGGAGCATCCCGCCGTGCTCGGCCCTTGCCGCCACTTCCGCGAGCACGGCCACACCGTGATCGAACTGCCCGTGGACGGCGTCGGCCAGGTCGACCTCGCGGCGTTGCGCGAAGCGCTCTTGGGCGGACGCTGCCTCGTCAGCCTCATGTGGGCCAACAACGAAACGGGGACGATCTTCCCCATCGACGAGATCGCCGCGCTCGTGAAATCGGTCGGCGGCATTTTCCACACCGACGCCGTCCAGGCGGTCGGCAAGGTGCCGCTCGACGTCAGCCGCACCCCAGTCGACCTGCTGTCGCTTTCGGGACACAAGCTCCATGCACCCAAGGGGATCGGCGCCCTCTACGTCCGCCGCGGCACGCGGCTCAAGACCTACATGATCGGCGGACATCAGGAGAACGGCCGCCGGGGCGGCACAGAGAACGTCCCTTACATCGTCGGTCTCGGTAAGGCGGCCGAACTCGCGGCCGCGTCGCTGGCCGGGGAGGCCGCCCACGTGGCCCCCCTGCGGGATCGGCTCGAAGCCGGCCTGCTCGCGACCTGCCCCGACGCCCGGGTCAACGGCGACCCCCGCCACCGCCTGCCCAACACCCTCAACATCAGCTTCGAGTTCATCGAAGGCGAGGCGATCCTGTATCACTTGAGCGATCTGGGCATCTGCGCCTCGTCGGGGTCGGCCTGCTCGTCGGGCTCGCTCGAACCCTCGCATGTGATCCGTGCCATGGGCGTGCCTTTCACTGCAGTCCACGGCTCGATCCGCTTCAGCCTCAGCCGCTACACCACCGCCGCCGACATCGACACCGTGCTCGACCACGTTCCCCGCGTCGTGGCCAAACTGCGCGCCCTGTCGCCCTTTGTCACAACGTAGTTTCTAGAACTATTGCTTCGATTTCTCGTCCGATCCGTGGGCCGTGGCACAGCATTTCTTGTATTTCTTGCCGCTGCCGCAGGGACACGGGTCGTTGCGGCCGACCTTGGGTTCTTCGCGCCGCACGGGCGCGGGACCGATCATGTTGCCGTCCATGAACACCCAGACGCCGTCGCGTTTTTCGAACTCGGCCCGCTCATGATGGTTAAAATCGGATTCCTTGACCTTGTAGTGGGCGAGAAACTCAATGACCCCGCTCTCATCCTGCGCGCCGCCGCCCGTCGTCTGGATGATCTCAATGCCCGTCCATTCGGCCGACTGCGCCCACTTCTTGCTGCCCTCGGCGTCAAACTCCTTTCGGACGCGCTCGCTCGAGGTCTGATACAGATAGTCAATCGCACCCATGGCGTAGGCCGTGTAGCGCGAGCGCATCAGCGCCGCCGCCGTCGGCGGCTTGACCCGCCCGAGCAGATAGGGCTCGCAACACTCGCCAAAAGGTTTCCCGCTGGCACAAGGACATGCATCGCTCATGAATCACTCACTTTCTTTGCATCACGTCTCGCCTAGAAAAACCGTTTGACGACGCCGAGTATCCCCTGTTTCCACGGCACCCGGTGCGAGACACCCGCAGCCTTTTTGAAGGTCTGATAATGTTTGAGATACCATTCGTAATTGCGCACCAGCGCGTCGCGATTGGAATAGATCGGCGCGTAACCCAGCACCCGCTCGGCCTTCTCGATGCTCACAAATGAATCCTCGCACGCGGTTTCGTACACCCACTTGTAAAGCGGCGAGAGGTGCAGCGCTTCCAGCACACGCAGCGTCCAGATCATCGGGCGCGCGGGGAACCCGAGTATCCGCTTGCCGAAACCGGCGCGGTCCAAGACCGCCTGGTAATCCTGCTTCATTGTGGTGAAGTCTTTGGCGCCGATGTTGAAGGTGTCGTTCACGACCGCCGTGTCCCGCGTCAGGCAGAGCCCAATCGCCTCGCACAGGTCCTGCACATCGAGCAACTGATAGCGGTTGTTGCCGCTGCCGATCATCGGGAAATTGCGCCCGTCGCGCGCCCAGTCGTAGAACAGGGCGAAGACCCCGAGCCGCTCGGGACCGATGAATGACTTGGGCCGCAGGATCGGCACGCACATCCCCTGCCGCCGGTACTCCAGACACGCCTCTTCGGCGGCAATCTTGGCCCGGCCGTAAGGGCCGACCCCCTGCATCGGATCGGTCTCCAGCAGCGGGTGATGGTCGGGGATGCCGTAGACCGCCGTGCTGGAAATGTGCACGAAGCGCCGCACCCCGGCCGCGCGCGACGCCTCCAGCAGATTGCGCGTGCCGTCAATGTCGGTGGAGAGGATGTCCGCCTCGGAATACAGCGGCAGCGCGGCAGCCGTATGCACGACCCACGTGGCTCCGGCCACCGCGCGCGCGACCGTAGCCCGGTCGCGGATGTCGCCTAGCATGAAGGTGATCCGCCCGCTTTCCGGATAATCAAAGGGCGCCACATCCAGCACACGAATGTCCGTGATGCCCTTGTCAAGGAGATGCCGGACTAGATTGATGCCCAGAAAGCCGCTTCCGCCCGTGATCAGAACCCGTTCGGTCATGACTAATCTCCCCCGGAAACCGCCCGCAGCGCTGCCTGCGGGCGGGCCCCAATCCAAGGCGCACTGGCTCTATTGCGCGGGCGTCCCTATCCCATTACCACATCCACCCGATGCGTTTTGCCGTCCTTGAAATCGGGCAGCAGGCTGCCGGCAATTTCCCGGCCGTCCACCGTGACCCGCTTCACGCCCTTGCTCACATGCGAGGGATTGGTGACTCGGATATCATAGCTCGCGCCGCGGAACTTGCGCTGAACGCGGAAGCCATCCCATTGCTTCGGTACGCACGGGTCCAGCAGCAGGCCGTCATAATCGGGCTTGATGCCCAGGATGTACTGCGAAACGGCCAGGAACGACGAGGCGGCGGTGCCCGTCAGCCACGAGTTCTTGGCCTCGCCGAAGCGCGCGGAATCGGGTCCCGCGATCATCTGCGAGTAGACATAGGGTTCGCACCGGTGGACGTCGCTGATGGCTTCCCGCTCGGCCGGGCAGATGGACGCGTAGTATTCCATGGCCGTGTCGCCGCGTCCGATGTTGCACTCGGCGATCGTCAGCCACCCGGTGGGCTGGCAGAAGATGCCACCGTTTTCCTTGACGCCCGGGGGATAGGACGTCATCTCACCCAGGTAGAAGTTGTACTTCGTGTACGCCGGCTGCTGCAGCACGATGCCGTGCCGCGAGAAGAGCCGCTGCTTGACCGCGTCCAACGCCTGGGCCAGCATGCCGTTTTCCTTACCGACCGAGGCCATGCCGATCCACCCGTGCGACTCGGCAAAGATCTGCCCTTCCGCATTTTCCTTGGAGCCAATCTTCTTGCCGAACCGGTCAAAGGCGCGAACAAACCACTCGCCGTCCCAGCCGTGGGCGATGATTGCATCCTGCATTTCTTTGACTGCGGCGGCGGCCATCGTGGCGTGCTTCGCGTCTTTCTTATGCTGGGCCATGCGCATGAACTCGCTCACCGCCCAGACGAATTGCCCCGCGATCATCAGGCTTTCCGGCACGCTGCCGATCGCGTCCGTGAGGCTCGCATGCGTGGCGTCGCCCTGGAATGTGTCGCCGGGCTTGATGCTGGTCATGATCAGGTTCAGGCAGTCGTTCCAATCCGCGCGTCCCACGAGCGGCAGCTTGTGAGGACCACGATGCTCCATGATATGGTTGACCGAAATCACCAAGTGCTCGTAGAGCGTCGCGGTGTCCTTGGGATTGTTGTCAAAAGCGGCCTGCTCCTCCAGAATGGACCAGTCGCCGGTCTCCTTGATGTAGGTGGCCGTTCCCAGGATGAGCCACAGCGGGTCGTCATTGAAGCCGACGCCGATGGTGGCGTTGCCCTTCTTGTCGAGCTGCTGGTACTGGTGGTACGTGGCGCCGTTGCGCCATTGGATCGCCGCCAGTTCGAGAATCCGCTCGCGCGACCGCGCCGGCGGCATGATGTGAACCGCACCGTACAAATCCTGACAGGCGTCGCGGTAGCCGATGCCGCGTCCGATCCCCGTCTCGTAGTAGGACGTGGAGCGCGCCATGTTGTAGGTGGTCACGCACTGGTACTGATTCCACGTGTTGACCATCATGTCCAGATTGGCATACGGCGTTTCCACCTGGAACCGTCCGGTCAGGTCCTGCCATTCCGCAACCAGAGCCTTGAACGCCGCCTCCGAGTTCCGGCGGTCGAGGTATTTGGCAATCGTGGGCTCAACGTATTTCTTGTTGATCACGCCGGGAGCGCTGAATTTTTCATCCTCGGGGTTTTCCGCGTAACCCAGCATGAAGTTAATCTTCCGGGTCTCGCCGGGTTTCAGCGTGATCTCGATGCCGTGCGAACCGCAAGGGTTCCACCCGCAGGCCATCGAGTTGCGGCTCTTGCCCTCGGTCACGACCTGAGGTTCGTGGAAACCGTTGTACGCGCCGAGAAAACTCTGGGAGTCGGTGTCAAAGCCGGCGATGTCCGCGCTCGTCGCAAAATAGGCGAAATGATTCCGCCGCTCGCGGTATTCGGAAACATGGTAGATCGTGTTGCCGACCACCTCCACCTCACCCAGGTTCAGCGTCCGCTGCAGGTTGGTGGCGTCGTTGAGCGCCTCCCAGAGGCAGAACTCCACGAAGCTGAACAGGGTGATGCGCTTCTCCTGCTTCCCCGTATTGGTGACGTCGGTCTCCCAGATTTCGCAGTTCTCGTTGAAGGGGACGAAATAGCGCGTCGAGACGCGGACGCCGTCCTTCTCTCCGGTGATGGTCGTGTAACCCAGACCATGACGGCACTCGTAAGCATCCAGCTCCGCCTTCACCGGCATCCAGCCCGGCGCCCAGGACTTGCCGGTCTGCGCGTCGCGGACATACAGGTAACGTCCTCCGGAATCCATGGGGATGTTGTTGTAGCGGTAGCGGGTCAGGCGCCGTTTCCGGGCATCCGTCATGAAGCAATAGCCGCCTCCAGAGTTAGAAATCATACCGTAGAAATTCTGGGTGCCCAAGTAGTTGATCCATGGCAACGGCGTGTCCGGACGCTGGATCACATATTCCTTCTTCTCTGTATCAAAATAACCGTATTTCACTCGTTTATCTCCCGTAACTGTGTGGAGCCGAACCCGCCTGAGTTCAAGCGGCGAATAGATTACCCGATCCTGTCCCCGAACGCAACAGGCGGTTTTGGGCAAACGAATCAAAAACCCGATTACCTACTTTCCATCATTTTCCCGTGTACAAATCGTCAGCTCTGTGTATTATACCACTCACGTTGGTTCTGTGCGCACAACACACTCCGGCGTGTGGAGGGCGACGTCCGATCTCATGGGCCACTCGTGGCCGGAGAACAGGACACGATACAATCAAGGCTTAACCTTTTAACAGACAAGGGGAACCGTCTCGTATGAAAGACATTGCCGTCGCAAACATCCGGAACTTTGCAATCCTGGGCCACTCGGGCAGTGGCAAAACCACGC
>JBIJDW010000371.1:0-3428 GCA_044343885.1 Kiritimatiellia bacterium | reverse complement strand
AAAACTCCGGGAGGTGGAAGCTGAGGCGCGGGATCGGCGCCCAGGAGGCCCAGTGGGGGTGCGAGGTGCGGTCGGCGCACTTGTAGAGGTTGGCGCGCCAGGTCTGCCCCGAAAGATCTCCGATCGGTCCGACGTACGCCTCCAGCAGGGAGACCGGGAAAGACCAGCCGTTGCTCCAATCGACCGGGTCGGTGATTTCCGGTTCGACGACTGCCGGCAGTGAATGCCAGATTGCCACCTGCTGGGCCCACGCAGGGTCAACCGGTCGCCACTTCATGAACCCGTTCGGCCCATACGTGGGGTCCTCGATGTAGGAGAGGTGGAGCGTGCCGCCGGCGTTGATTTCGAAGTTGAAATAGCCCTGCCCCGCCTTGGGACGAACAAAAAACTCCGAGCAACTGTCGGTGCAGACCGGCCCCATGTACGCCGTCTGCACGGAACGGACATAGCGGTCCTTCATCTGAAAGCGGACGAACAGGTGCGTGCCGTTGTGCAGGATGCGGAAGCGCACGTCCGGGCGGTGCGTGCTCGATTCCTCCCGGAAGCAGCCCACGACACCCGCTTCGGCGGCCGCCCAGGCCGCGCCATCAAAATCGGCATCCAGCGCCGGAGCCCGATCCGTCTTGTGAACCGTGTAACGCATGTCTATCGATCTCCTGTGATCATGTGGGTGTCTCCTCGTGTGCGCCATCGGATCGTCGATAGATAACCAGCCGGGTGTGGCCGTAGGCGCGGTCGCGCAGCAGCTCCCAGCCCGGAACCTCCGGCACGTTCATGCGCACGGGTTGCTCGGCGACGAACCAGCCGCCCGCACGCAACACGTCGCCGGCCGTTAAATCGCCCATCAGCGCCGTGAATCCCTTGGCCTGAGCGTCGGCGTAGGGCGGGTCGGCAAAGACCACGTCGGCGCGCAGATTGCGGCCCGGTCCTTGGACCCAGCGCCAGGCGTCGGCACAGACGATCCGGCCGCCGGACGCGCCCAGCACGGTCAGGTTTTCGGTCAGCACACGACAGTTGCGACGGTCGGACTCGACCCAGACGACCTCATCCGCGCCGCGGCTGAGGGCGTCGAACCCCACCGCCCCGGAGCCAGCGAACAAGTCGAGAAAGGTCAGCTTAGGGAACGCACCCGCGAGCATGGAAAAGAGCGCTTCGCGGACGCGATCCTGCGTCGGTCGCACCGTGGGACTGGGCGGCACTTTTAATTTTCGTCCGCAATGGATGCCGCCTGTTATCCGCATCGTTCAGATCCTTTGCGCGGCGTTGCGAACTATGTGGGCGTGGGAGTCGGCTTCGACCTCCTCGGCATGGCGGCCGATGTTGATCAAAATGCCAATGGCCGTCAGGGTGGCCAGCATGTTGGTGCCGCCGTAGCTCAGCAAGGGCAGCGCCAGGCCCTTGGTTGGGAGCGCGCCAATGACGACGCCCATGTTGAGCGCCGCCTGCAGCACGATCGATAGCGTCAGCCCGAAGGCGATCAGCCGCCCGAGCCGGTCGGATGCCTTGAAGGCGATCCAGATGCCGCAAATCAAGAGCGTGACGAAAAGCAGGACGACGCTCAATGTGCCCACCAACCCGAATTCCTCACCGGTGATCGCGAAGATGAAATCGGTGTGAGCTTCCGGGAGGTAGAATTGCTTCTGCATGCTGTTATTGATGCCTACGCCGGAAACACCGCCGTTGACAAATGCGAGAATCGACTGCTTCATCTGGTGCGCGGCCGCAGAGCCGCTGTCGGCACCAGCCAGCCATGCCTGAATCCGAGCCAGCCGAACCGGGTCGTTCCAGACCAACAGGCTAATGCACGCGATGCCCGCGATGCCGCTGCCAATCAAATAGATCCAGCGTGTGCCCGCCACGAACAGAATGGCACCCGCAAGGGCTGCCGTGACGGCCGTGGATCCAAAGTCTGGCTCGCACATCAACAGGCCCAGTACGAGGCACAGAATGACACACGGAAAAAAGAAACCTTTCAAAAACTGTTTCGCGCGCCAGCCGATGGAGTCCATCCAGACCGAAAACAGAATCACCACGCCAAGTTTGGCGAACTCGCTCGGCTGCAGCGAGAAGAAGGCGAGACGGATCCAGCGCCTGCTTCCGTTAACTTCGGAGCCGATTCCCGGGATCAGCACCAGAATCAACGCCAGCACCAGCCCCCCTCCCAACGTGACGTAAAACGCCGGCCTGCGCCAGAGGTGGTAGTCGAGGCGTGCCGCAATGATGGCGCCGACCGATCCCATTAGGCACCAGACAATCTGGCGGTAGGTGAAATAAAGAGGGTCGCCATGGATGGATCCACCGCGGACAGAACTGGCGCTGCCCACACTGATCAGCCCGAAGACGACCAACCCCAAAACCGCCATACACAATGCTGTCAAAACCCTGCGCATGGACATCCTACCGCGGAATCGCGCGAGTGCCGAAACTCAAGGAGATCACGGCGTCGTTTGCGTGACCGGGATCTTGATGATCTTGCCGGCTTGCAGATCATTTCCAGTCAGGTTGTTCAGCGTCTTGATCTCGTTTGGACTCACGCCCCAGGCGATCGCGATCGCGAATACATCCTCGTTTTCCTTCACCGTGTACAGGCGGAAACTTTCGGTCGCGGCGGTCGGCGTCACGACGGTCGGCGTGGCATCAGTCGGCGTCTCAAGCGAGCCAGCCGGTTTCGGCGGCAAGAGCGTGGCGTTTGTCCCTGTGACAGTCGGCACGATGGCGGGCGCCTCGGCCTTCACGGGAGCCGTAATCGAGGCGCCGGTCGTCGCTTTGACAGCGGGTGCCTTCACGGCCGCAGGCGTGGTCGCCGATCCCGTTCCCGGGGTCTTGGACGGATTGGTGATCTTCAGCGTCTGGCCTTCGCGAATCACGTCAGACGTGAGATTGTTGGCCTGCTTGATGTCGGCGACCTTCACACCGTGCCGATGGGCGATGGTCGAGAGCGAATCGCCCTTCTGCACCTTGTAGGTGATCGTCTTTCCGGACGCGACAACCGGTGTAGTCGTCTTGGCCGGGGTGTGGACCACTGCCTTCTTGGCGGCAATGTTCACCTTTCCGGGAAGCTGGATCACCTGGCGGGGACGGAGCTTGTGGGCGTTGATTTCGGGGTTGACGGCCGCAATGTCCTGCCAGCGCAAGTCGTATTGCGAGGCGATGATCGCGAGGGTGTCGCCCTTGCCCACGGTGTAAGGCGTGGTGATCGGTCCGGACGGCTGCAAAAGCTTCGGAACGGCGTCGGGTTTCACATCAACGATCACGGCGGTGTCGTCCTTGGGAATCACTTGGGTATCGGTCTTCTTGGAAGACCCCATCAAACCGCATCCCTGCATCAAACACGCGCTGGCCAGCGCCGGGATTGCCACTGTCCACATCGTCCAACTCTGTCTCGTCACCTTCATTGTTCGTCCTCCTGCTATCGGTCGAAGAATCGC
>JBIJDW010000172.1:0-6899 GCA_044343885.1 Kiritimatiellia bacterium | reverse complement strand
CGCAGCGCCTCTGCGGTCGTGTCAAACCGGATGATCTCGGAATAGACGTGCTGTTCGCGAACACGGCGGGCGATGAGCTGGGTGTACTGCGAACCGAAATCCAGAATGGCAATCCAGGTGTGGGACATAAGCACTCGACTGATGAGGGGTTGGAGAAACACGTAATCGTGACGGTCGCCGACGATCAGGCCGGTCACCACGAACGGAGGGGAGTGTACCTGATTTTCGGGCCGTGTGCAATTCCACAAGCACGCTGTTCCACCTTGAGTCTTGACACACGACAAATAAATGTCAAACTATCCCGCCATGGTTTAGGAAAATCAGCTGCGCGCGGGCTCGGGGCGCGCCACCGCCAAGGTGAACGGTTTACATTATGGGCATTGTTGTCAATCATGAAGCACGCCGGAGGGATATTCTGCAGAAGTCCCTCCGCCTGTTCGCCGAGCAGGGGTATCACGCCGTCACGTTCCAGAAGATCGCTGATCGTTGCGGCATTGCCCGCACCACTCTCTACACCTATTTCGGCCACAAGCGGGATATCTTTGATTACACGATCCGTCTCTCCACCGTCGAATTGGCTGAAAAGTACGTGGAGATCTCCAGCGCACCCCTGCCCGCGTCCAAGAAAATAACCAACCTGCTGGAACATGTGCTGCGCGTTATTTTTCGTCACCGGGTGCTGCTCACGGTGATCCTCGACTACGTCCTCAGCGTGCAACGAACGGGTCGCAGCATGCGCAAGCCGATCGAGCGCCACACGATCGGCCTCAAATCGGTTTTGCGCCGCCTGCTCAAGGAGGGGATGGCGGCGGGGGAGATCGCGCCTCAGCCGGTCGGCGCGGCCACGGCCCTGCTGTACGGCATCATGGAATCGGCCATTCTGCGCATCACGATTAGCGAAAACGCCAATTTTGACGAACTGAAAACGATGATCAACCAGACCATGGACGGGCTGCGCGCCAAGACCCGATAATGACACTCATGCCTATTTACACCTACACCTGCAAATCCTGCACCCAGACCTTCGATCACCTCGCCCGCACGTTGTCAGACACCGCCACGACCTGTCCGCTCTGCGGAGCGGCCAAGCCGGTCAAGCAACTCGCCGCTTTCGCGGCTGGCGTATCCAAGTCAGCGCCCGCCTGCGGCTCCTGCGAGGCCGCCCCGAGCTGTCCGCACGCCTGTTCCGGCGGCTGCCACCATTAGCTAGGGGAGGCAGACAAGGGACGGGCTTAACCGATTACGTCTCATAGGCCCAGCAGTTCCGCGCGCCAGCCGCGCAGCAGGCGGTGGTCTTCCGGACGTGCCCCGCCTTCGGTATCTGCAGCCAGCAGCCGGATCACATCCGCTTTTGTGGCCACCATCCGCGCGTCGATCAGCCGCGCCTCAGCGTTCTGCCGGATCACCGCCTGTAAGGCCTGAATCCGGCCCTTCCCGACCTGCTGTTCATCGGGCTGCGCCAGCGACTTCGGCCATTCCGTTTCGGACAGGCTCAATCCGCGCTGCACCGCAGCTAGCAGATCCGGACCGCGCCGACGCGCCACGCGCGGATCCAGCTGTTTGCACGCGGCCAGCCCGGCCTCGTTGATGGGCAATGCCTGGGCCACCGACACCAATTCATGATCGGCCGCCACAAAACCGCGCGGCAGATCCGCTTCACGCGCCGTCCGCTCACGCCAGGCGGCCAGCTCCCGCAAGGCGGCGAGGTGCCGGGGGGGCATAAACATCGCGGCGCGAATGCGGGTGTAGGCGTTCTCGGGCGGGGCGTCCCGGTACTCGGCGTTGTCATACAGTTCCGCCAATTCCTCGTCCAGCCACGTCTCCACGCCCGCTGCCCGAGCCTTCTCCCGCAACAGATCGGCCGCCCGAATCATGTGCCGCACATCATCAATCGCATAGTCCACCTGTTCGGGGGACAGCGGACGGGCCGTCCAATCCGTGCGAGTCTGGCCTTTCGACAACTGCACCCCCAGAAGAACGGCCAGCAGGTTCTGGAGGGAGGTCTGACTGTCCAGTCCGGCGAATCCGGCTGCCAGCCGCGTGTCAAAAACATGCCTGGCCGGAGCACCCGACGCGCGCGTCAGAATCATCAGATCCTGCGGCGCATCGTGCAGAATCTTTTCGATCCTGGGGTCGGCCAGCATAGAAGCCAGTGGCGACAGATCCGGAACCGCCACCGTATCGATCAGATGGCAGGTCCCGTCGGCCAGCGCCATCTGGACCAGACCGAGGATCGGATAGAAGGTCCGTTCCCAGACAAACTCCGTATCCAGCGCCACGCGCGGTTGATCCATCAATCGATTCGCCAGAAGCTGCAGGTCGCTCTTTTTTTGAATGTAGTGCATCTAACTCCATGCGGTGTGATTACGTGTGCCGGGACGGTTCCCAAAACCGACCCTACCCGGTCACCGACTCGGCGAGGGCCTGGGTTCCGTGGTAGAGATATTTTCCCCACCCGACGGTGAACAGGAAGTCGCCGTACAGCGCGTGTTCGAGATTGGAGAAACCGACGCGCCGCGTCGCGCGGTAGGTTGACAGAAACATCAGGCCGCCGAAAAACGTGAACACCAGCGCCCACGGATTGCGGAACGGCAGATGCGCCAGACTGAACACCGCCGCCCCCGCGATGAGGGACACACGCGGATGCGCCCCAAACAACGCCGCGTAGCGGGCTTCATAGAATACGCGGTAGATGATCCCCTGCGGACAGACCGAAATCACGGGATAGCAGAGCATGATCAGCCCCCACAGCACGGGCTTCTGGCGCGGCAAGCCGAACAGGGCGTCGGGTTCAAACAGCGCCAGCCCCAGCGTAAGCGTCAGCGCCGCACCCAAGAAGCGCAGCAGGACGGGCTTGATCCGATGCCGTCCGCCGTCCCAGGCGTACAACACCCGCATTCGCTCAGGCCACGTCTTCCGCGTCAAGGAAAACCAGATCACCGCGCCTGCGACCCACAGCACGGGCAACAGGGCGTGCGTCGACGCCCAGAGCCGGAGCGTCAGCGGCACGCCGATGTAGAGCGCCACAAACTCCACCCAGCGCCAGAGGGCGGCCGCGCGACTGCGGTAGGGATCGCCGTAGACGCCGGTCACGACGCCATCCCTTCTCCCGCCCCGTCCGCCCCGCCTGCGGGCTTGAGCCGCAGCAGCCCGGGGAGCAGCACCAGCAGCAGCAAGACGGCCGCCGCCACGGGCCAGATTGATCCCTGTCCGGCGTGATCATGCGTGGTCTGAATGATCGGCACGCTCTCGCGGACGCCGCCGATCACACCGTCCAGCAGGACGCCCGAAAGGATGGAGACCAGACCGATAGCCCCCAGATAGGCGGCCGTGCCCGCGCGGCCGATCTGCCGCCACATCGCCACGATCCCCGCCGCATTGGTCGCCGGCCCCGAGATCAAAAACACCATCGCCGCGCCGGGCGAGACGCCCATGTGGATGAAGGTCGCCGCGATCGGAACCGACGAGGCGGAACAGACGTAGAGAGGAATGCCTATCGCCAACGCCAGCGCATACGCGGCGACGCCGGACGGGAGGCTTCCTGAAAAGAATCCATCGGGCACCAATCCCGACACCACGCCCGACACCAGCACGCCCAGAAACAAAGGTCGGGCCATGTCGCGCGGCAACGTCACAAACCCGGTTCGCAGCGCGCGCAGCCAGGCTGACGGTTGGCGCGGAGCCGCCGCGTCAGGCGCCGCGTCCGCCGCGCAACACGGCTCCCCCGCGCCCGTCGCAACCGGAGGGGCTGGCTTCACGTCGCCGCCGCAGCAGCACGACTCCGGCTTCGCGGGCGGCGGCGCCGGCTCAGCGTCATCCTCCCCGCACACCCAATCCGTCAGCAGCCCCGCCACGATGCCCGATACAAACGCCGCCACGACGCGCAGTACCGTGATGATCGGCCCCAGCAGGGAATAAGTGAGCAGGATGCTGTCCACGCCCGTCTGCGGCGTGGAGGCGAGAAAACTGACGGTGGCGCCCTTCCCCGCGCCCGCCTTGCGCAACGAGAAAGCCAGCGGAATCACGCCGCACGAGCACAGCGGCAGCGGCACGCCCAGCAGCGCGGCCTTCACCACCTGACCCACCCCCCGCCGGCCCAGGTGGCGCACAACCCAGGCGGGCGTCAACACAACCGAGAGCGCCCCGGCCACGGCAAACCCCAGCAACAGATAGGGCGCCATCATCAGCACCACCTGCCAGACCGCCGCAACGATGATCTCGATCTTGTTCATGGGTGTATTATACCAGTGCGGCTGCGGTTTGTGGGTTGTTTTTTATGGGCTAGACACCGATTCACTGTCCCCGATATTCATCAGTATGGATTTGGTTTTCCCGCACCCTCCGGATATAGGCCGATACGTCGAACTTGGACTTGCAGCCATTGTAACTCATGTAGCGAATTTTGCCGAAGATCGGACGCTCGCCCCACGCACGGTCGTGGACGCCGCCGATGCACCAGGCCGCTCCCGCGTAGCCGTTCGGATCGCGGCCGTCGATTTCATACCGATCGTTCAGGTCGATCACCGTCTGTAGCGCTTCCTCGGGTGAACCGGTCCATTCCAGAATCTTCTTGGCCCAGTACATGCGCAGATAACTGTGAATCTTGCCGCTTTGCACCATCTCCTGTTGGGCCGCGTTCCAGAGATCGTCGTGCGTCTCGCCAGCTTCGAGGCGATCGCGCGAATACGTGTAGGGCCTAGCATCGCGCGCATGGTCAGACAGCGTTTGCCTGGCCCACGCAGGGAAGCCCTGAGGCGTGTCGTAGTGCGGATTGTAGAGACAGAAGTTGTCCGCGAGTTCGCGCCGGACGATCAACTCCTCCAAAAACGCATCGCGGGCGGCCGGGTCGGCCCCCGCCGCATTCGCCTCCAGAGCCACCCGCTGGGCGGAGATCTGACCAAAGTGGATGTAGGGCGAGAGGTTCGACAGACCGTCGATGGCGGGATTGCGACTGGCATCCGGATAACCGCCGAGTTTGTGATCCAGGAAACGCCGCAAGACACGCCGAGCAGCGGTGGAACCCGGTGTGAGCCCCGGAGCTTCGCCGACCGTCCGGTCGACCCCGAGGCTTTGTTGGACGGTGACCCAGTCTGCGGGGCCGGGGTCGTGCGGCCAAACATGCGGGTGACGCCGCAGTGCCGGGATGGGCGTGAGGAAGTCCGGCAGCCACTTGCGCAGCTTCGGACGTAGCGTGTAGGCACCATACTCCTGCTTCGGCGAGGCGTGCCACGCGGGGACGATGTTGTGGGCGTCCACCTCGACCACCGGCACGCGCAAGGCGGCGGCCACTTCCGTGCGCCAACCGGTCTTGATGCGCAGAGGGTCAAAGTCCGTGACCACTAAACCAGCCCCGATACGCCGGGCGAAGGCGGGCACCTCGCGACCGGGATCGCCCCGCAGCAGGACAAAGCCGATCGCCAGATCGCGCAGTGCCCGTTCGGTTTCCGCGAGCCCGCGCAGCATGAACCCGTACTGGCGCAGCGTGGCTCCGAGAAAGACCGGCGCAAGGCAGAAGGCCGTTACCAGCGGCACACCACGGGTCAGCGCCTCCCTTTGCGCGTGAAGAAGCGCCCAGTTGTCGGCGGCGCGCTGGTCGCGGCTCATCCAGTACAGTACGGGGCCCGGCGCCGTGTCCCCGCACCCGTTCATGGGGCGGATACGTTCCGGACGGACGGCTGGCAGCAGGGCGTTACGCATGGTTACGCAGTTTCAACTCCATCGGATGCGGGTTCAGGTAATACTGGTCCTGCAGATACGCGATGCCGTGCTTGACGACGTAGTGCCGCAGCATCGTCACCGGCACAATCAACGGCACGAGTTCCCGGTGGTAGTCTTCGATGATTCCGGCCAATTCCTTCCGATCCGCCTCGTCCACGCCCTTGCGCAGGTATCCCAGCATGTGCTGGAGGATGTTCGTGTGCTTGCGGACCGTGGCGAGTGTCTTGAGCGCCCGCATCAACTTGGCCTCGTACTGCGGGATGTACGCGCGCGCCTCCCTGGCCTTCAGCCCGGCCAGTTCACGCCCCATCTCCCGCACGAGCGTCTCGTGGTGCGACTGGATGAGCAGCTTGTTCCGGGCGTGAAACGTCATCAGCGTAGCGAGCGTCGGGCTGGCGCGCAAGGCCTGGCGGAAGCGACAAAGAGCGAAAACCCGCTCGATGAAGTTCTCGCGCAAGTCCGGATCGTTCAGCCGCCCCTCGTCCTCGCAGGGCAGCGTTGGAAAATGCGCCATGAATGCCTTCGCATACAGGCCTGGAGCCTTACCCGAGAAACCACCCTTGTCGTTGTAGACCTTGACGTTCTCCATGCCGCTGCTGGGGGAGCGAGCCTTGAAGATGAAGCCGTGCAGGTCTTCCGTCTCCAGTTCCACGACGCGTTGCGCGACCCAGGCCTGCATGGGCGCGGTGAGGTCAAGGCTGGTGCGCGTCGTCACGAGCCGTGGATTATCCGGATCGCCGACCAGCCGCATGGATTCGCGCGGAACGCCCAGCCCGCACTCGACTTCGGGACACACTCCGACATAGTCGAAATACCGGCCCAGTGTGTCGGTGATGAAGTGATCGTGCTTGTGTTGCCCGTCATAGCGAACCGGTTCGCCGAGCAGGCACTTGCTTACGCCAATCCGGATCTTGTCCATGGAAAGACCTCCTAATGCCGAGCAACTCATAGCGTGGGTCTGCCACCTTTCTTAACTGTTTCTCGCTTTACCACGCCAGCAACACCCCCCTGATGCTGCATATTCGGTATAATAGCTTGTTTCTATTGAGAGCGGAAGCACAAATCGAGGCCACCCGTCAACACGGGTGCGATTGCAAAAAGTTGCAATCGCACAGTATTCAGAAGTCAGTATTCAGAATTCAGGAGTTACCTACCAACACGTTATGACAGTTATCCTGGCG
>JBIJDW010000009.1:0-23118 GCA_044343885.1 Kiritimatiellia bacterium | reverse complement strand
AGGACATCCAGTCGAGCTGCGCTTTCTGGCGTAAGTTGTTGGGAATCAATTCTGAATTCTGAATCCTGAGTGCTGAATTCTTGGTGCGATGCAACGAAGTGAAATCGCACCCCGTCAACACCGGGCCTCAAAAACGCCGGAACCGACCGGCCCCCGCGCCCTTTATTCATCCCTCCAACGACTTGTCATAACCCGTGTTGTCCGTCTTGCGGCAAGTCCGGTTTTTGGAGCGCCTTCTCAACGGCCGCAATGAGTTCCTTGTCGTCGGGCTTCGTGCGGCTTCCGAAGCGCCCTACGATTGTGCCGTCCCGCCCGATCAGGAACTTGTTGAAGTTCCAGGAGATCGCGCCGCCAAAGTTCGGGTTGATCTCCTTCGATGTCAGGAACGCATAGAGCGGGTGGATGTCCTTACCCTTGACCGAAATCTTCGCGAACATTGGAAAGTCCACGCCATAGGTCAGCGTGCAGAAGTTCTTGATTTCGGCCTCCGTTCCGGGCTCCTGCCCGAGGAAATCGTTCGCCGGAAATCCGAGCACGACGAAGCCCCGGTTCGTGTAGGTGGTGTAGAGTTTCTCCAGCCCTGCGTATTGCCCCGTAAAGCCGCACTTGCTGGCTACGTTGACAACCAGCAGCACCTTACCCTTGAAGATCGACAAGCTCACGTCCTTCCCGTCGATATCCTTCATCGTGAAGTCGTAGATATTGGTCATAGCGGCCTCCCCGTGCACGCAAACTCCCGCTATCATCCATACAGCCGCTATCCCGATTGCCAGCCCTTTTCTCATGGGACACCTCATCACTCTCGTACCCTCTCGAATCACTTTTAGAGAATCAAGGTTACCATTACCGAGACGGCGGTGACAGCTTTTCTTACATCCACCAGCAATTCTAATTATGACAGCCGCTATCGGGATCCAAATCGGGATCGGGACCGAAATCGACGAGAAAGAAAGGAATTCGATCCCGATAGCGATAGCGATTTCGATTTCGACTGTACGGATGCGCCATAATTTGAATTAGAATTGCTGTGCATCCACTGAAGGTTCTGTTAAACTATCACGCATGTTCCAGTCTCAATCGCGGCTCGCCGTAGGCCTGATATTGACCTTGGGTTAATGAAGGGGGTTAGGTCGTGGCCATCACCGCACACGCGATTCTCAGTGTCAGGAGTAAATGAGTGAAGAAAAAATACGCATCGTTTGCCGCGTGCCTGCTGCTCGCGGGGCTGGCATTGGGAATAGGAGGATGTGTGACAGCGCGTGTAAAAGAGGCTGCCTATTCAGTGGAGCGTACAGACGGTGACTTCCAGATACGCCAGTATGCGCCGCAGGTGGTGGCGGAGACGCTGGTGGACGGAACGCTGGAGGATGCGGGCAACAAGGCGTTCCGCCCCCTGTTCAATTACATCTCAGGAGCGAACCGCTCCAATCAAAAAATAGCCATGACCGCTCCTGTCGCCCAGCAGCGCGAGGGGGAGAAGATTGCGATGACGGCGCCAGTGAGTCAGGAAATCCGAAGCAACCAGTGGGCCATCACGTTCATGATGCCGACCAACTACACCATGGAAACGTTGCCGGCTCCCACGGACAAGAACGTACGTCTGCGCGCCATTCCGGCCAGACGCATGGCAGCGGTACGGTACTCCGGCACGTGGGGCCAGCAACGGTATGAGCAAAATCTCGCTCGGTTGCGAGAGTGGATGAAGGCGCAGGGTGTTGTCGCCGCCGGCGATCCGGTCTGGGCAAGGTATAATCCGCCCTTTACGCCCTGGTTCCTGCGCCGGAACGAGATTCTCGTGTCGGCGGAACAGGGGGAGCGGAATTGACCCCGGTGGCTTACGCGTTCCTGCTCACGTCCCTCGCGGGTCTTTGCACGGGCGTTGGCAGCCTACTGGCGTTCTTCACTCACCGGACGAACCGGGGTTTCCTTGCGGTGTCCATGGGGTTTTCCGCCGGCGTCATGCTTTACGTTTCGATGGTTGAAATCCTGCCGAAAGGTCGGGTCGCCCTTGCCGCGGCTTGGGGAGAGAAGGCCGGTTCATGGGCCGCCGTGCTGGCATTCTTCGGCGGTATGTTCCTAATCGCCCTGATCGACAAACTGATTCCGGCGCCGGAGAACCCGCATGAGCAGCACGACGTGGAGGAGATCGACGCCTACGGCCCGGACCGCCCCCGCAAACAGCAAGATCGAGACATGTCCGCCAGCATGCTGCGCATGGGGTTGCTCACCGCGCTGGCGATCGGCATCCACAATTTCCCCGAAGGCATGGCCACCTTCGTGGTGGCATTGCGGGAACCCGAGCTAGGCATGGCCATTGCCGTGGCCATTGCCTTGCACAACATTCCAGAAGGCATTGCAGTGTCGATCCCGATCTTCTACGCGACGGGCAGTCGCAAGCGGGCGTTCTTCTACTCGTTCCTATCAGGCGTGGCCGAACCGATCGGGGCCTTGATCGGCGGCGTGTTTCTAGTCCACTATATGAGCGATGCCGTGTTCGGTCTGCTCTTCGCGTCGGTGGCCGGCATTATGGTCTTCATTTCGCTGGATCAACTTCTGCCGACGGCCGAGAAACACGGCGAACACCACCTCTGCACGTACGGCCTGGTGGCCGGAATGGCGCTGATGGCCGTGAGCCTGCTGTTGTTCCTGAAGTGAATTCAGGCCAGGCTCAACCCCACTTACCCTTGCCCATGTGTCCCTGAAGCTCCGTCATGGAGAGTTTCATGATCTCATAGGCATGCGCCAGCGACTTCTTGAACACATCCACGCAACCGGCATCCAGATTGTCCTTAATGCCGTCTTTGCACGTGTGTTCAATTTCGCGCGCCAGGGCAATCATCTGCGCGTGCAGCATGTTGGTGGGGCGAGAACGCTCCACGAGATTAGCCGCCGCATCATCCAGCAGCGCAAAGGACTCCTTCAGTGCCCCGCACTTCGGGCACTTCTCCGGAGCGCTGTCGCCGTCATGAACAAAACCACATCCGCCGCATTTAAATTTCTTCATTGCCATGCCCTCCTGTTTAACTTGAAAAACAGGCCTAAAGATACAGGAGCATGCGACGGAAGTCAATATCGTAAACCCTTTCAAGTGCCGGCGAGGCGGCCGAACAGCCACACCATGAAGGGAATGGTGACCGCCGCCGCGACATAGCTGGTCAGTAACAACTGGCTGGCGAACGCCACGTTACCGCCGCTACGACCGACCATGATCGGGGCGGCGGTGACGGGCGGCATGGCCGCCTGGAGCAGGAGCAGAAAGCCCAGATCGCGGGACAGGTTCAAGATCGGAAGCGCGGCGAGAAAGAGCAGCGGAAAGACCACGTTGCGGATGCCGATGAAGGCGACGATCTCGCGCCAGTAGATCGGCCCGCGATTCTCGTAATCTTCGCGAATGCGTGCGCCCAGCAGGATCAAGAGCAGCGGCACGGACACCGCACCGATTTGCTGCAGGGCTTTGATGAGCATGTCCGGCACCCGGTTCGTGAAGCCCGCGAGGCCGATCAACACGGCCGACTGCATTCATAGCCTCCGATGCCCGGATGTTCTTAAACCAGCCGGCTTGCGGCAAGTCCGGTTTACCGCACGCCGTCACTCCGATTAAGATTAAGGTTACCAGAACCTGGAGGGCGGTAACAGCTTTTCTAGTGAAGGAGGAAACGGGCAACATGACTACGAGGGTGCGATTGCAAAAAGTTGCAATCGCACAGTATTCAGAAGTCAGTATTCAGAATTCAGGAGTTACCTACCAACACGTTATGACAGTTATCCTGGCGTTGTTCCTGTCCGCTTAATTGAGGACATCCAGTCGAGCTGCGCTTTCTGGCGTAAGTTGTTGGGAATCAATTCTGAATTCTGAATCCTGAGTGCTGAATTCTTGGTGCGATGCAACGAAGTGAAATCGCACCCTGGCGACGACAGCCCATTATTTCGGCATTGTCTCCCGTTCATCGCTCGGCTACACTGATCCCACGCATGTTTGACCTCATCCTAGCGGGCGGGACGGTGATCGACGGAACGCGCGGGGCGCGGCCCGTCCGAGCCGACGTGGGCGTGAGCCGCAGCCGCATCACGGCGGTCTGCGACCTCGGCGCGGCCGAGGCGGTCGAACGCATCGATGCCACGGGCTGCCTGGTCACGCCGGGCTTCATCGACGCCCACTCGCACTCCGACACCTATCTGCTGCTGGAGCCCGACGCGCCGAGCAAGGTCGCACAGGGGATCACTACCGAAGTGGTTGGCCAATGCGGCGGCAGCGGCGTGCCGGCGCTGGACGACATCTGCCTCGCCTCGGACTGGGCGGGCATGGTCTATCCGCAACTGGCTGGCGGCGGCGGGCGCCGCCGCCCGTGCGACGAACCGGGGCCGACCTGGCGGACGGTCGCCGAATATCGCGCGCTATGGGATCAGGTGCGACCCGCCGTCAACGCCAAGCTCTACATCGGTCACAACACCCTGCGCAAGGGCGTGATGGGTTATGCGCCGCGTCCGGCCGACGCGGGTGAAACGGCGCGGATGATCCGCAATCTGGAACAGGCGCTCGACGAGGGCGCATCGGGACTGAGCACGGGGCTGGTCTACCAGCCGGGAAAATTCGCGCTCCCCGGCGAAGTGCTGGCCCTCGCATCCGCGGCGGCGGCCCGGGGGGCCGGATACGCCACCCACATGCGGAGCGAGGGCGACGGGCTGCTGGAGGCGCTTGACGAGGTGCTCGATCTGGCCCGCGCGACCGGCATCCGTACCCAGATCTCGCATCTCAAGACCGCGCACCCGCGCAACTGGCACAAGCTCGATGCGGCGCTGGATCGGATTGAACGCGCGCGCGCCTCGGGCCTGTCCGTCCATGCCGACCGCTACCCCTACACGTTCGGCGCGACCGAGCTGGACCTAGTCCTGCCCGGGTGGGCTTCGGACGGCGGGCCTGCGGTGATTCTGCGCACCTTGGACGATCCGGAGGCGCGCGCGCGGGTTGTCACCGAACTCGATGCCGCCGAGACCGACTGGTCCGGTGTGATCGTGGGCGGTTGTTATTCCCTTTCGAGCCAGGCCTACTGCGGGATGTCCATGGCCGACGCCGCGCGGCAGCGCGGCGAGACGCCGGGCACAACGGCGGTCTGGCTGATCCGCGAAGGGCGGGCCAAAACCGGCGCCTTCTTTGGCGGCATGTCCGAGGACAATCTGCGACGGATCTACCGCCAGCCCTGGGTCATGGTCGGCAGCGACGCCTCGCTACGCGCCCCCCACGGGGTGCTCGGCGCCGACCATCCGCACCCGCGGGCGTACGGTGCCATGCCGCGATTCTTCCGGATGGCGGTGGACGAAGGGCTGATGGACGCGGCCGAAGCCATCCATCGCATGACCGGACTCGCCGCCGAGGCGTTCGGTCTGGCCGACCGCGGACGGGTCGCCACGGGATGGTGCGCCGATCTGGCGGTATGGGACGCCGCAGCCTTCGCTTCCGCAGCCACCTACGGCACCCCGCACCGCTTCGCCAGCGGCATGCGGCAGGTGGTGGTCAACGGCGCCATCACCTTCGACAACGGCCGATTTACGGGCCGTCGCAACGGCGTGATTGCAGGCTGAACTTGACAGCGGCCCCATTTTCTGTTTTCCTATACCCCGCTTTATGACAGGCCGCTAGCTCAGTTGGTAGAGCACATGACTTTTAATCATGTGGTCGCGGGTTCGATCCCCGCGCGGCCTACCACTCAAAACCCCGTAAAATATAGGGTTTTTGTCGATACCCCATGAACAAAGAGGAACTGATCGGGCGCATTCTGGCGGCAACGCCGGAGCAACTCAAGACGGTGGAACGAGCGCTCAGCGGCGAGAAGACCGCAGAGGTGACGGACACGCGGCTGCTGACCTTCACCCAGGCGGCGCTCTGGCTACAGGTCTCGCGAATGACGATCTGGCGCATGGTGAAGGAGGGGCGCCTGCCAACCGTGGAGATACGGAACGGGCGCCACCGCGTACCAGCGGCAGCACTGACGGCGTTTGTGACCCGTGCGGCATAGCCGGTGGATAGGCAACCTGCGAAAGCCTGAACAGGCTAGCGGGGATGCGCAAGAGAGTATATGCCCGTTCTGAAGGGCGCTCAATCACGCCCGGAAGAACGGGCCGGGGCCGGAGTACCTGCTACTGGCGATGAGCTGCTCACTCCCCTCCCCTGTCCAGAAAATCTTGCCTCATTTCACAGGAACACGGGCGAGTTGCAGTGTAGCGCGACAGGATGTGACGTGTAAACATGAGATTGAACAGGATGGAATCGGCTTGGCGACCTCGATGCCATGAAAGTGGGCGCATTTGACCTCGGAGGAGATCAGGAATCATTGCAGTTGCTTACCGAACATCTGCTGGCGACTATCGAAACGTCGGCGCTGATGCTGGCCCAGGACGGCGTGTGACGTGAATATCTTGCTTGCGCTGCAAGAGGTTAGGCATAGATTCCCTGTCCCCGAGATTGCGAATTTCTATGTTCTAGGTCTGACCCTGATACTAGCGAGAATCTCTGTCTCATTTCCATGTTCCATTCCGGCCGTAGGCCGGTGGCCCGACTGAGCCCTGATCCGACCCATTCGTTGTCTCTCGCTTCGCGTCTTTTCCTGAATCCTCCGCGTCCTCTGCGTCTCCGCGAGCCAAGGTAACGACGCCGGGGCTCCCGCGCGTTGCGCGTGACATGAAAAGGCTCGCGGAGACGCGGAGGAGGATGGAAGGCCAGTCCCCAAGCGCGCCTTAGACCATCGTGCCTGAGCGGCCTTTTGGGCGGAGGCTTTGCGTTGCGCTTTTGAAATACCCTTCCAGCGAGCTTTGCCGCCAGCAGCGCGTTTGTCGTCGGGCCATTCGTGACCGCATTTCGGGCACTTATGCATCGGCTTTGCAAACCTCGCTGATGGCAACAACCTCGGTCGGTTTGATGGCCCAATCGCAGATCAGTTCGATCAAGACGCGGTCGCCGTTGATCTCTCGCAGGACGAAGTGGAGGTCCTCCTCGCCTTTCTGCGGCGTGATGTATTTCACGATGTCATATAGTTTCATGCGATTAGTATGCGTGCTAGTTGGCATAGAGTCAACAAAGAAAAGAATATATTGTGTGGTTAAACCTGTAGAGTCGCGTAACAGTGCATTCATCATCATGACAAGTTATTCACCCACAGGCATTGCGATATAACCTACGCCGATTCTAGCCTTATGCGCACTCAACATGTTCAAAAACCGTGAAGCGTATTCGTAGCGCATCTGTGCAATAATTTCAAAAGTCTGACTTTTCAATCCAGGTTTTGTATCTCTTTTGGCAACAAAGCGCTTAACTCGGACACATTTGCTTCTATTAAACTTTCCATGATTCTTCGCAAAGAATATCTCGTAGTGCGGATTGGCTATGTCACCGCTCGAAAAAGCCAAAGCAATTGGAGCCTCGCCATCCTTTATAAAAACAAATCGGCATTCTGTCGCTTTAATGAGGGATGATTTGGTTGAGAGACCTGAAACGAGTTTAAGCGCTGTGAATGGTTGCCAACTGTCAGTAGACTGCGCTTTCCACTTGAGGGACTCTTGTCCGGGTTCGAGGTCACAGGAGTTCATTAACACAACCCAATATGAATCTGGTTCTGCTACATCTTTTAGAATAAGGCCTGTTGTAAGGTGGTGTGCTTGAATTTCAGGATATGTGCACAAAAACGAATTAAGTGCGAAGAACACAGAATGACGGCGATCATTTGGAATTTTATTTTCAGCACTTGTGGTACGCGCAACTAATGAGTCGTATCGTTTTTCATGCAATTTAGCGCGCAACGTTTTCATTAAACCTTCACCAGTAGCACGCAAAAGGTCTTCAACAGCGTTTGGGCCCTGCTTGGCTTGATAGAGCCAGCCATCAACTAGATCTCGATCAGCAACAACGGCAGCAACGCGAGCAGCCACTTCATTACGACTTTCAGCTAGAAGGCAATGGAGAGAAAGATCTACAGGGTTCACTTGCCAAGAGCAAAGCGCTTTAGTCAAACTTGGTAATACCTCTGATGGGACTACGTCTTTTTTTGAGAGAACGCAAACAAATATTGTCGGTCCGGCGACATATGGAACAGGTGTAACACTAAGTTTTAGATCCTCCAGAGATCCGGCACAATCCTCTAGACCAGCTCTTTTAAAAAGGCAGTACGCTACACATGGTTTTGCATATTTTTTATCAATTACTTCTAGAGTAAGTTCCAATACGTAGTCTATCAGAGGACGATGTAACACGTTGTCGAGTTCCATGCTGTTTATGTAACTCGTTATCTGGTTAGTTGTTATTTTCTCGTTCAAGTCACCAATAAACCGGGGATTGGTTTCTTCTATTTTTGCGATAAGGTCGATAACATGTTCGTTAATCGGCGAGGTGGGTTGCTTTCTTAAAGCGAGGAATATTTCCTTTGCAACAATGTTGCTCTCGTTCGCGTTTGTATAAACAACAACTAAATTGAATGTTTGAATCTTGGCAAATCCACGTAGAATGTCGTGTGCGGCGGAACAGTCTCCGGGGGCCGATTGGTCTAGTTGGTAATCAAGAACCAGCAGGTCAGTTGTCCCAATCGATTTTGGAATCCTATGTGGAGGCTTTCTTTTGATGAACGAGGGGTTTGCTACAACACAAAGTTTACCTTCTTTAGTAAACTGGTCATACAACTTCCGTGCAAGAGTGTAAGATGCGGGTTCCTTCGACTTGTTGTACTTTCCCCGAAGCATGTTACTATATGTGGGGAATTCGTCATCAATAACCACCACGCTTTTAATTGGATCAATAAACGCGGACTTCATTAACACGGTGTCAGAACTCATTGGCTAGTCCTTCGAATGTAATTGCAAAACTGGCACCTGAGAGAGGTCGCAACTTCTTCTCGTGCGCATATCGAATCGTGTGATTGCCCCGGGCTAAATTGGTCTTGCAAAGGTAAAGACCAACACCACGTCCACTTATACGCCTAGTGAAGAACAACTCAAACAGGTGCTCTTGGTCTTTCTCAGGAATTCCAGGACCTGAATCTGCAACAATAACCATTCCGTCAATGAAATCGAGCCGGATTTTACGATCTCCTTTGTTTTGGCATACCCAATAACGCGCATTGGTAATCAAGTTAATAAAGACAGGAAAGATGCGAGACCTATATTCCTCTAGCACTACGCCGAGGAATGCCGGAGTGGCCGCGAATGTAATCGCATCGTTTTTAAAGCCAGATGCAAAAAACTTCTGAACATACTGTGCGATCATTTGTCCCGTTATTCGAGTCCGTGTACGAGAAGCGCCTGAGAGTTTGAGGGGACTTAGAAAACGTAACCGCTCAACCAGTTCGTGATGAGCATCTGAAACTGCATGAAAATGATCAGTTTTCTGTATTTCAATTGGAAAAGCCGTGAGGTGCTCGCCTATAGTATGGTCGAGTCGTTCAAGCTCGTGCGAGATGAGTTCAACTGTGATTCCAAGTTGAGCGAGTTCTGTAAACTGCTCTACCTCAAACGCCATTTGTTCCGACTGGTCTCGTTCCCAGCCGGAAGCAGTATCCAAATCCACGCCTTCTGCTAATTGTCTGAGCGACCGAAGAAGGGGGTCATAAAAGTCACTCAATTCAGCATATGTGTTGTCACGGAGCAAGTCGAGTTCACAGAGCGTTTCAGCAAGGCTTAATTGGTTATTATCTAGTTTATCGAGCAAAGGTCTACTTGCGGCATCATAGAGCTTGTTATCTTTCGTTGCCGTGTCTACTATAAGCTTTTCTTGCTTTGAAAGCAGGGTTATCGCTGTGGTTTTCCACTTGCGAATATGGTCATGAAGGGCCTTGGCGTGACGTTGTGATGCAGAGTAGGCAATCTCACGAGGTGGACGAGGAGAGTACTTTTGAAGTGCGGCATGAATATCGTCGCTCGCGTGTTCGAGATCGGTACAGAAATTAGTGTAAGCCATTTTGTAGTCAAAATAGTCATCTTCGAGCGCACCTAAGTTGCGTGGCCTTGGAGGTAGGCGCAACTCACCTTTGTTGGCCTGAATCTCATCCAACAAACTAGATGTGATTGCGAGAGTTTCGCCATCTTTGGCTTTGATGGCGATATTCAGGTCAGCTTTTAGTCCTGCAAGAGTTTCAACTCTTCTGACAAGGTCCTGCGCCTGGCTTCGAAGCGCCATCCGAAATGCGCTGCGACTTATACGTTTGGCTTTCTTTGCTTCCTCCTCAGCTTTCTTGGCGTTAGCCACCTGTATAAGCGGCAACCGGTCACGCCGCACAGTAGAACTCGCTCCAAAGTATTCGCGTGCCGTTGTCATGAGGAAATGAACAACAAGACTGCGCATGAATAGTCTTGCAGCATTGTCAATTAAGCCCTCCCTGCCAGCCTTGTCGCGGAGATTTTGATTGTGAGCTTGTGTAATTGCGACACGGCCAAAGATCTGACGGCTCGCCCAGAACTCACGTCCGGCGTGCTTACCCCTTCGTTCCTCTATTTTGAAGAAATCATTGTCGGTTCTCCCGTACGGCATTACTCTCAATGAATCACGATAAACGGCGAGACCTCCATAACGTGAAGCTTGTTCTTTGAGTCTCGCATGTTCCTCGCGAGTATGGGTTGTGTCTGCTAAATTTCCCTCGAATGTTCCCAGACACAGTTCGAAAGGGCCAACGGCAGATCGTGGACTTGGAGTGCGATATCCCGGTGGAGGAGTGACTGTGACTGCTCCCAAGTTGTTTCCAAAGGCGCGAACAGTGCCATGAAAGACTCCCTGTTCATCAAAAGACCCTTCTATACAATGCTCTAGCAGGCGAAGATGCGCGCGATCAATTGGTCGGTCATTGGATACGAAATCATTGCTTTTGCACCCTCGCCATACGATTACCTTATAATCGAAATCGGGTTCAGCCGTGGACTCTTCAAATGGATCTCGAAAACCGGACAATGTTTCGAACAGTAGTTTCTTGCTTTCAATTTGATCATCCTCGTTTGAGGAGTCCTGTTCCGTTAGGCTGAGAAGAGTATGGTTCAGGTTGCACATGAAAAGTGCAGTTCCGTGGCCGACTATTCCTTGCCAGACTGGCCATTCACGTAAGTGTCTTTCTTCAAATGTTGATGAGACTATTAAGCTCGCAATTTCATCAGCTGTGGATTGCAATTTGCCAGTTTGTTGCTCTTGTGAAGAGAACATCTGCCACGCGGCAATTATTCGCTTTGCTCGGTCGGAAGTTGGTTTTTTTGGCCAAACATTATCAATAAGGGCATCGAACATTTCCGGAATACTTTGAAGCAGATCCGCAGGGGTCGCGAACTCCGCTACAGGTATTGTTACATCATTAAGCATAAGATACGGATTTTCAAACAAACGCCAATCTATCAAAGCTGCTGTCATAGGTTCGTTCGTTTTCTTGGAGATCAACAAAAGAAACGAACCCATTGCTCCGGAGGACAGACGGCCGATGCCTTTCTGTCCTTGGCGGGTGCGTCGATCAAGACCGTTACGATCGTGCTTAGGAATATCAGTGTTACCAATTTTTGATTCTGTGCCGACGGTGAGCCACTTTCCGAGGATGTCGGTTTTGTTCATACCGTGACCGTCATCAACTATTGCCGCAACAGGGACATTACCGTCGAAGATGTGCAAGGCGACATGCCTGGCATAGGCGTCATAAGCGTTTTTCCATAGTTCAGTGATTGCCGTAGGACAGTCTGCTATTTGCTCGCGGCCAAGATGGTCAATGGTTCGGGCTCTGGTTTGAAATGGAACTAGTTCCATGGCTTTCTCCTTATAAAACGTTTATGGACTGAGCCGCTGTACGCAGTATCGCTTCACCTAGGCGAATCGGTACTGCATTTCCGACCTGAATGCCTTCTGCGATAAGGCCGCCTGTGAAAATAAAATTGTCGGGGAAGCACTGAAAGCGTGCAGCGTGGCGAACCGTAATGCCGTGGTTCTGAGTAGGATGAACGAAACGGCCTTTTGAGGGGTTGATGCACGCTGTGGTCATTGTGGGGCCGGGTTTGCCGGGGTCGATACGGCCGTAGACGTCTTTATGACCATTGTGTTTCTCATGGCATGGCAATACAAATCCCGAATCTTTGCGACTGCCACCGTTCTTCGGAGTGTGTTTAAAGCGTGTGATCATATCTTCGGAAGGGTTCATGAAATGGTTGTTGGGGTCATTCTTTCGGATCCGTTTCTTGAAGACTTTGCTGGCGGGAGTCCAGGGGGTTAGGGTCAGATCGGGTAAGGTGGTCTCATCGGGATCCCCATGAGTGGCTGTCGGCCATTGAAAGTCAGATTCAAGGTCGTTTCGTATGCCAACCATGAAAATACGTTTGCGATTCTGTGGGACTCCAAAATCGCGGGCGTTCAATGGCTCTGGGCCATGAAGTGTGTATTCGGATTCGGCTACTAACTCCATGAAGCGCACTAAGTAATCTGCATGGCGAGCCCAAAGCAAACCGGGGACGTTTTCAACCACGAACGATTTCGGTTTCAGAGCCTTGACGAAATCAAAATAGCGCAATAGCAGGTCGTTGCGAGGGTCATCAATTCCGCTATCTTTAATACGATGGGTCGAGAATCCTTGGCACGGTGGTCCACCCATGAGGATGTCCAGCTCACCCGGGTTGAGATTTAATTCTGACATCAGACGAGAAGGCAGGTCTTCCGTAGTGATATCTTCCCGATACAGTCGGGGCAGATTCGACGAGCGTTGCCACTTTATGAAATTCCGTTCGTATGTATCACATGCGTGATTGAACTTCTCGACAGCAGCAAGAACATGAATGCCTACGTTGCGAGCAGCAAGGGACAGACCGCCAGCACCTGCAAAGAGGTCGATGGCTGTAAGAGGTTGGGGTTCCTGTTTTTTCCTACTGGACATGGAAGATATCATTTGTTAATCAGTTGGAACCGATTGATTCCGTCAGGCGTCGCGGTCCTGGCGAAGGAAGATGACGCAGGATGCAGGGGGGATGGAGAAAATAGAAAGAACGGTGCGGATGGATTCGCACAAATCTTTAGCGGAGAGGTTGGTCTCGGCGTGGATGCCATTGGGGAGTGCCAAGGGTTTCCGGAGGTCGGTGGGGCTGCGGCTGAACCGACGGTTATCGCGGCGGGTGATGGTGGCGGGATTATCGGGCAGTTTGGCGAACAACCCAGCATCCTTCCCGGCCAAATGGCGCAGAGTGAGCTCGTACACACGCGTCCAAGTGGAAACGTCTTTGTATCCTCTGCCCTCCAGGATGAACCCGCAGGGACGTTTCCATGTGAAATCTTCGGTCAGCGCGTGGGGTTCGCTACGATTGAGGTCTTTGATAATGCGGGTATTATCGGCGGGAGTCGCGCCCACTTCGGTTTCGGGGGATGCCTCGCCCTCGGTCTGGATATTGGTGTATTCCCGGATCAGGCAGGTCATTTCGACAGATAATTTTGAAAAAGTGTCGAGTTGGGCGTTCAGTTTCTCCTTAAACGCCATGCCGCTCTTCATAGCGGCAGTGTCGTTGTGATCGATGCTCAGCCACACGTCATCGGAAAAGGCGAGCAGGTTCTCACGAATGTTATCCAGATCGCGAAGGATATTGCGAATGGGTTGTGTCATCGGGGTCCCCGGTTCTGCTGCGGGCGGTTTCTTACGTGCGGTTTCGGAATCGGAACTGCGTTGTTTGCGCGATTCGCCTGTTGCGGGTGGTGGCGGCATGCCAACCGCAGATGCGACTGTTATCAGTTCGGGCTGGAGAATTCCGTCCGGTGCCTCTTCTATATAGCATGCGCACGACCATGTGCCGCAAATAAACCGTTTGTCCCGGATCTCGAATGACAGCGGGGATCCAGATGGTGGAAACTTGGCGATGGCCAGAAAGTCCCGGCCTGGGATTGTGGATTTCTGCGGCCATGAACCTTCGGCGGAGACGCCCACAGTGGCATCCCCCCACGAAATACGAAAGTCTGCCTTGTCGAAATAGAAGGTCACTTCTTCCGACTGAGCCTTCTTTGACCGCACGGTACGCAAAAACAGGTGGCAAGCAGATAGAAAGGAATCGCGGGAGATCGCTACCTTGAAGCCGTTGGATGACGCCGTTTTGTTCATGTTTGTTGCTCCACCGTGATGATGACTTGGTCTTCGATGCCGGTTTTCTTGTATGCAGTCAAGTAGTCGGATCCGAGTTCGCCTTTCAGGGCATCTAGGAGTTTTTCGATCTCCTTGCGGCCATCCGGGGTCGTGATGTCCGGTTTGGCGATTTTGCGCAGGGTGCGCTCGGACAAGGTGCCGAAGTACTGGATGTCCTCGATCAGGATCTCGATGAACTGGCGGCGGGGTTCGGGAACCGTTGGAATCAGTGCGGCGAGTTGGGTGCGCGCCCGTGTGACCCAGGATTGCGAATTAGCTGCTTCCTGGTCTGGTGCACGTGTGTAGCCGCAAAGATTTCCGTACATCGGCCAGAAGCCGTCGCTAAATTCGACGCGGGGTTCCGCTGGATCGCACGTGATGGCTTCTAAGCCTTCCTCCACTGTCACCTGGGTGATGGCGTCTGCTCCGTGCAACAACGTGAAGAGCGCGGCGCCGCGCCGCCGGAAGAAGTAGACGCCCGCGGGGGTGCGCTTCGAGGCGGTCTTGACGCGCGCCGGTAGTTGGGCGATGCGCTCCAACGCCTCCGGATGTTCTTGGCTCAGTTTCTTCAGTTCCCGCTGGGCCTTGGTCAGGAAACTCTCGCCTTCCTGTTCTTCGGCATCCCGGTTCACCTGCTGGAAGAGTCCGGCGGCCGTCGGTTCCTCGTCCGGGGCGAGAATCTGAACGTCCTCGCCAATGGTCGAGTGGATCAGAAACATCTTCTCGCCAGCGATCTGTCGGCTGCGGTGGATGTCGGAGCCCTGTTCCGTCGGGAAGAAGTTGAAGATGTAAAGGTTCTCAAAAACCTTCTTGCCTATACGGTTGATGCGGCCCACGCGCTGAATGACGCGGGTGGGATTCCACGGGATGTCGTAGTTGATGACCAACCCCGCGCGGTTGAGGTTGTAGCCTTCACTCATCCGATCAGTGGACAGCAGGATCTGGAAATCGTCAACCTGCTCCTCTTCTGTCCAGGATGCGTCGAAGTTGGACTTGACCTTGCGGTCCATTTCCCGACTCAGTTTGTCGTTCACCACCAACACCTTGCCCTGCAGGGCGATGTCGAGATAGCCCTGCAAATGATCTACGGTGTCGGCGTATTCGCTGAAGATCAGGACTTTCCGCTGCTGTTTCCCGGCAATCTCCTTGCAGGTGCCAGCCAAAACGGCTTGCAGGACGGAGATCAGTTTCTGCGCTTTGGGGTCGTGCATCTCAAGGTTCAGATCCCGCATCTCCTCCCGGACGGCTTTCAGAAGTTGGATGTCGGCCTTGACGTCGCGGAAGAAGTGGTCCTTATCGAAATGCTCGTCGAGGTGGTAGACCTGCTGATGGCCGGGGGTTTCGCCCTTCTTGAGGGTGCGGACGGTCTCTTGCAGGAGTTCGTCCTGTTTCTGGTCGTTCTCCTCCATGAGTATCTTGTCCATCAATGTGCGGTTGACGAGCAAGGTGCCGGTTTCCCTGGCGAACTCCTCCACCTTTTCATGCATGGTGATGGCATGTTCCAAGCTCCGACCGAATGCGCCGAAGGAGCTTTCGAAGCGGCGCACGAAGAGGCCGCGGATGAACGTGAACATGTTGATCTGTTGGGCTTCATCCCGTTGATCTGACATGTCGTACTGCACGGGGCGGTAGATCGCGCCATGAAACTGGCCGTCGCGGCCGAAATACTCCGTGATGACCCGGTCGTAAAACTCGCTCTGCTTCTTGGACAAGAAATAGAATTGCTCGACGGGCGGGCGCACGGTTGAAAGGGTCGTGATCTCCTTGGCGTAATCGGGATTGCCTCTGAGATCGAGACGGTTGCGGCGGATGGTAACCGGCTCAATGATCGCGCGCATCTTGCGGGCAACGTCGGCGGAGCGCGCGCCCAGTTCTTTCTTGATCTTCTTGTAGGCGCCCTCCTCCGGCGTCAAGGCGATGCGAAGGCGTTCGAGCATCCGGCAGACTTCGTTGTACTTTTCGGCTGACTTCATGTTCTTCAGCACGAATCCGATCATCCGAAAAGTCTCGTTATACTCCCTGAAATCGGCTTCCATGTTGCCGTCCAGGACGAGAGGGCTGTTCTTTGGCGGCAAAAATAGCTTCAGGAGGGAGAGAAGATCGGCGGGTCTGTTATTGAACGGCGTGGCGGTGAGAAGCACCACTTCCTTGCCGCGGCAAATCTGCAACAAATCGTCATAGTCCTCGGTGTTCTGGTTGCGGAAGCGGTGGGCCTCGTCCACGATCACCATGCGGAACAGGCCGTCGCGTTCGACATACGCGCGGACCTCCTCCAGACTGCCACAGGAACGAACCTCCCAGTCGTGGAGCTTGAACTGGCGGAGATAGGCGCGCCAGCCGGTGCTGGCATTGAGGTCCCCCACCAAACCCGGCGGAGCGATGACGATTCCCCGCCGGCCGCGCAAGCGGGCGATCATGCAGGCGATGATGGTTTTACCGAGACCCACCACGTCTGCGACGAGCACGCCGTTGTAGCCATCCAGGGTCGCAATGGCCTGATTGACGGCGTCGACCTGATAGGTATACCGCGTGTAACCGGCGTCTGCCAGAATCCGGTCCAAGCGCGCGCTGTGGTCGGCCAGCATGCGGTGTTCCACATAATTCTTCAACACCAGCAGGTACGCCTCGAACGGCGTGACCGGCGCGACGATGGAGGCGCGGTCGATCAGCGACAAAATCTTTTGACGCACGGCCTCGTTCTCGGTCAGCGGCACGGCATCCCGCCAGAGTTCGTCAAAGTACGCGCCGGCCTCGGCAAAGCCGAAGTCCGAAAGATCCAGATTCAACTCCCCGTTGGTTTCCAGTCCCGGTTGCGTCAGGTTGCTGCTTCCGCTGATCCAGACACCGGGCTTCACCTTGCAGAAAGGCTCGGCGATGTCGAAGAGGTAGAGTTTCGCGTGATTCGGTTCCCGCGTCTTGCGGAGGACCAAGCGGCCCTCGCGCACCAGTTCCACGAACGCGCCGATTCGTTCGTGAAAAGCCTGCTTGTCCATGGAAGCTGAGCGAAGGGCGCGCCGGAGATTTTCCAGATACGCATCCTGCGCCTCGCCCCGGTTCTTCTCGCCAACGGTGAGGACCAGCTCCTGCAACTGCCCGCAGTGTTCCTCGGCCTCCATCCCCACCAACACCCGGAGTTTGATGGTCGGGTTGGCCCGTAGCGCTTCATACAGCACCTTCACGCCTGAGAAATAGAAGAACCCGACCAGGGCCCTCATCTCGCGGCTGGTCGAGATCAGTTCGCGCAGGCGCTGGCCAAGGTTGCCGCTCGCGCCGTTGGTTATGAATAGGTTGGTTGGCATAGTCTAATCTTTGCCCTTCATTGCATCCGTCTCGAGGCCCATTGCATCAGTCTCCCGTGTCACTGGTGCGGTGGGGGACTGATGCAATGGACCGTCCGGGATGATTGTTGCAGCCTCAGTGGGCATTGTTGCAGCCTCAGTGCCGTTCTGGCTAGTTTCAGCCTGCAACAATAGACGAGGGCCGGGGACGTAATACCGGCCGCGCCCGGTTGACGATCCGGCGCTCAATATCCAACCGATTGCTGTCCAATCTTTTAGGCTTCTCCAAACGCCCAACAGCAGCCGCACTTTGTCCTCGGCATGGGGCACCCCGGAGACCGTGCCGTCGTCTTCGATGCCGACGACAAGTTCGCCGCCGTCGGCATTGGCGAAAGCCGCCAGCGTTTCGGCGATGTCGTGGGCGATCTCGGCCGCCTTGCGCGGCTTGCGCGTGCCCCCCGAGCGTTCAAGCGCCGACTTCCGCTCGAAGAACGGCCCCTCTTCGGCGGCCGACCACCGGAGGATGTCGTGTTGGATAGGCTCGTTCATGGTTCCTTCTCTCTCACTTTCCGCACGGGCTGCCCAGCTTGGCCAGCTTCGTTACTCGCAGTTCGCGGCTGGTCGAAATCAGTTTGCGCAGCCTTTGGTCAAGGTTGGCGTTCGCTGTGTTGGTGATAAAGAGGTCGGCTGGCATGGGTCATCTCATCGGTTCAGTCGTCAAAACGCCAGATTCGATCTGGCGAATCTCGGGAACGCGATCCGCGTAAATCGTGTAAAACGTTTGGTGTTGACTGCCCGAACGACGTTCCCCCGCGCCTGTTCGAGGATCGAGACGATACGGCCGAACAACTCGTCCGTCTTCTCTGGCAGTCCGCTCCTCATGCCTTTTTTCATTCCGCTTCTCCAATCGCTATGAAAGATCCGGATCCTCGGTCATCACGCTCTTCCGGGGTTGCCGGGCGGCGGGAGCCTTGGCCGGTTTGGCGGCGACGGCCGTTCCCTTCTCGCTGGCACCGCGCCCTTCGACAATCGCTATCTCGTCCGGCGTCAGGTTGTAAAAAGCGTAGACAAGCCGGTCGATCTCGGCTTCCAAGGCGGCAACGTCAGCGGCGGGATCGGAGGCTTTGGCGGCGAGGATGCGGTCCACAAAGACGTTAAGTTCGGCCTGCTGACCGAGTGTGGTGGCAGGGACTGGAATCTGCGATACATACTGAGCGATATATCGAACAAAGCCGCCCCGTATTTGGTTACTTATGCGACTGTAGAACCACCAGATGGTGGCGGAGTTCAAGATGCTAAGCAACCACTTGTTGGTGCAGGGCAACAGATATAGCGTGTTTACGAGGTAGTTACCCTCGTTGTCGTAGGCAAACTCTGCTCGCTGCGCAATATCTGGCCACAGAATCTTGGGACTTTCGAACTCCTGCCAGTAAATGCAGGACCGCAGCTCCCAGAAATACTTGCCTTGATCGCAACGCTCGACCAGGGCCTTGCGGTGTGCAGTCAGAAAGCGATGGATAGCCGGATATTCCTGCTTGAAGACGGACTCTGCCTTGGCCGCAGGCTTGCCCGACCACGGATGCTTCTTGTTCTCCGACGATTCGATCTTAATCAGGTACTTATCTGCGAACTGGCACCGCCACCGCTTGACGTCGCGGCCGCGGAGGAAGGGCTTGAGGATCTCCGCAGACGAGGGGTGCTCGGCAATCAATCGGTCGCGCGTGGCGCGGTCGACGACAAAGGCCTCGTTCAGGCCTGTGAGCACGCCTCGGTAGAACTTGCCGCGGACGTATTCGCCCAAAGGCGTGCCAGCGGCACGGAGTTTGTCGAGGAGCGCGAGCACCTCGGGGCGTTCGAGCTGCCAGCCGTCGGCGCGCAGGCCGGACTGGGGGACGTGGAAAGCGCGTTCGCGGAAGAGCGCGGGAAACTCGGAGATGTCGGGGCCGGGGGTCCATGTGAAAGCGTTCAACGCGTGCGAGGGGGCGGGCGCCGCGCGCTGCGCGAGGATGATGCTCGGGTAGGCGATGGCCTCGAACACGGGGGCGTCGCCGAAGTCGATCAGCGTGAGGATGCGCGTCTCTGCCGAAAGGTACGAGCGCAACTTTGCGCCGTATCCGGCGCGGAAGTACTTGTTGGATGTGATGTAGCAGAGGTGGCCGCCGTCGGACAGCAGCTTCGCGCCACGTTCGTAGAAGTAGACGAAGAGGTCGGCGATGCCGTCGAAGCAGACATAGCCGTGGGCCTGCAGGGCGGGTTTCTGCTCCCTGATGTCCTCCTGGCGGACGTACGGCGGATTGCCGATGACGATATCGAATCCGCTTTTGAAACCGAACATCCATGCGGGATCGAAAAATGGCGATGAGGCGTTCTGGTCGTAGGGATCCCACGCTGCCAGCGTGTCGGCCTCTTTTTGGAAGGCGCTCTTGTTTTTGACGCGGTTCTGTTCGGCCTCGATTGCGCGGGTGTTGCGGCGAAGATCGTCATCGGCCCGGTCGCGCGCCTCCTTGTTCACATCCACGCGCATGACGGTCTGAACGGCGGCAGGGGCGCTGTCGAAGAGACTGCCCTGCTGGGGCCGGGACTGGAGGACATCCTTCCACTCCTCATGTTCGACGGCCTTGCGCTTGCCTTGCAGCTTTTCGATTTCGGCCCGATAAAAGGCGATTTTTGCCGCGTCCGGCTTGCAGGCGATCTCAACAAGGCGGGTCTTGATCTGGCCTCGAAGCTCGCGGTCATGCTTGCGGCAGGCGTTCTTGTCGGACGAGTTGCGCGCCCGGAAGTGTTGGTGCCGGACCTCGGCGAGTTCGGCGCGCAGGCGCACCAGTTCGGCGTCGTCGAGGCGGCTGCCGCCCTCGCCGGGTTTGAGTCCTTCGGCGAAATCGGTCGAAAGTCCGATCAGGGAATTGGCCGCGACGAACTTGGTTTCGAGGTTGGGCAACGGCAGCATGCGGTAGTTGCGGGCCGCATCGGTCAGATCGGGCTCCTGGTCGCAGACCAAGGTGATGAAGGCGCGGAGTTTGGCGATCTGCACGGCGATGGGCTGGATGTCCACGCCGAAGATGCAGTTCTCGATCAGGTAGAGTTTGCGGGCGTAGTCGGGCTGGTTGACGTTCTGATCGAAACTTTCGGTGATGCGCTGGCGGCGGAGACGTTTTTCGGCGGGGTCGAGCGTTTCGGCCTCGGACAGCGCCTTCTCGGTCTCGGCCATGACCACCTCGTGCCAGAGCGTGTTATTGGGATCGAGGCGCTGGAGCAGGTGGACCATCTTGAGCAGGAGGCCCATCGGGAAGGCGCCCGAGCCGCAGGCGGGGTCCAGGATGCGGCAGTGATAGAGGGCGGCGACCAGTTTGTGACGGAGGGGGTTCGGGATGGCGGGCGGTTCCTCGCCGCCGAGGAGCAGGCGGAGGACCGGCTCCTCGACCTCGTGGGCTTGCGTCCGGAGGTGCGCCACGAGGCTCTCGTCCACCATGTAGTTGACGATCTCGCGAGGGGTGTAGAAAGAACCGCTCTGCTTGCGGGCGGTTTCCCGCGTCTCGGGGTTGTAAGCGCCCAAGAGGTTTTCAAAGACCTTGCCGAGCAATTCGGGATCGAGCGCCACGTCGCTGTCGTTAGGGGCGTTCTCGTCCACGGTGAAGTCATACCGGGCAAAGAGCGTGATCAAGCCGTGCTCATCGAAGAACAGGTTGTTCGGGATGTGGGCGCATTTTCTGGGTTCGCGGCTAAACCCGTCATGGTACATGACCGGACTGCGCGCGCCGGCTTCCTGTTGCTTATCCAGGCACTCAAAGAGACCGCCGTTCAGAAAAGGCACGCTCTGGTAGACGCGGACAACGTCCTCGGGCGAGCAGGCAAACGCCTCGCTGTAACGATAGAGCGTCTTGATGCCGTAGTGTTCCTTGTTCTCTTCCTTGCTGCCTTCCACGGCAAAAGCGCGCTCCTTGATTTCGCAGTTCAAGGTCGCGAAAAAGAGATTCTGAAGGATGGCTCGGTAGTAATTGTCCTGTTTGGCAGAGGCCGGGTCGAAGTCCTTGAGGAGCTTCTTGAGTTCGGTCGGATCGAAGAGCTTTTCTGGGACCAGATCCTTCTGGCGGATGAACCAGACGAACATCAGGCGGGTGATGAGGCGGATGAGGTGTTCGGCGAGGAGGTTGCGGTCGTCATCGTCGCGCGAGAGATCGTTCGGGAAGGTGACCTTGGACGCGGGGGCCATGGCGCGTTCGTACCAGGCAAAAAGCTCGTTATAAAACGCCTTGGTCAGGGTTTCGACGGAAAACGCGCCCGTGAGTTGCTCGTACGTGCCGACCGGCGACGCCATGCGGGCGCGAAAGGTCTTGTTGTTCCGGTCCGGTTTGACAAAGAAGGATTGACGCTTGAAATCGCTATAGACGAGCTTCTTCCCCTCGGCTCGACCGGAAACAAGACTGAGACGGAAATTGCCGGCGCTGTCATGAAAGGCGAAGAGGCCCTGAGTAAAGAGACCCTTGACCTTGGCGGGCGGCCGGTCAATGGCGGCCTGGAGTTGGCGGCGGGCGAAATCGAACTGCTTGTGGCGGCTGGAACGTTCGCTGATCTGTTCGCCCGCGTAGACGGACATGACCAGCAGGGGGCGGTTGGTATCGGCATCCGGGAGAGACTGGACATAGCCCACAATAGCGGCCTTGGAGAAATCGCCGCCATCTTGAATGACATGAGGGTCGGCGGTGAAGCGGTCGAACTTCTCCCGGCACCAGTCGCCGAATGTTTCCGCCGAAAACCGGCCAATCAGTTCATCGATCACGGTAAATCTCCGGGTCCACTCCTGCCCTTTTGCCGGGAACGCCTTGGCGCAGGATCACGTGGCAAAAAATCGCTTTGCTGCTGGCACCGGCCCGCATGGAGCGGAAGCACGACAAAACGGGCTGTAGCAGCGTTTTCATGACGGGGAGCTTGTCAGAAGCGGGGGTAAATGTCAAGGGAATCGCAAGCCAGCGGCGGGCGGAAAAATGAAAGCGAGAGAGAAAAGCTGAAATGCTGAAAACGGAAATGCTGAAAGAGGGGGCGGGGTGCGGAGTGTGGGTGTGTGTGAGTGTGGGTGGGGGGGCGCTGATGCGGTGATGCGGAGCGGAGGGGGAAGCGGGACGAAGGGGACGTATGCCGGGATGACGGTAGGGGGAAGCGCCTGATGGCGCCACTACGAACGGGGAGTAGGTTCATTTCAGAATCTCCCAGTGGCCGCCCTTGTCGGGGCCGATGCGGCGTATGCGCCCGAGGCGTTTCAGTCTGGCAAGTTGATATTTTGCGCCGTCGGCAGTGATGTCGCCAAGGAGTTCGGCGATCCTATCCCGACTTGCGGTCGGTTCTTCCGTAAGAATGGCTAGCATTTTCTGGGTAGTTTTCTGGGTAGTTTCTTGGGTAGTGGAGGGTGTGTGGTCGGGCGATGCATGGAGGGCACGGGGACAGAGAAACTGTGACGATCCTGAAAACGGCGGATCGGCTGCCAGACATCTGCTGGCGACTATCAGAACGGAGGCTCCAATGCTGGCTCAAGCCGGCGATTGACGGAAATACATTGCTTGCGCGGCAAGTGACACTGGAATGAGTGTCCCCGATATTCGGTTCGGCTGCGTACTGCCGGGCGTTCGGGGCCGAGGACCGGCACGCGGCGTCGGCATCGGCGGCGCGGCTGGCGCGCGATCCGCAGGTGCGGGCGCGGATCGTCTGGCTGCGCGAGCGGAGCGTCGAGGAGATGGGGGTGGACCGCGCGTGGA
>JBIJDW010000060.1:0-10943 GCA_044343885.1 Kiritimatiellia bacterium | reverse complement strand
ACGGTCACCGACGCCTCCGGCGCCGTCTTTGCCGAACACCGAACGCTGAACCCCGGCCCCTGCTCCTTCCCCGTTCTCTTCGACCGGGCGGGCACGTTCACCGCGATTGCCACGCTCGACGGCATCTCCTTCGCCAGCCTCGTCATCTCCGTGTCGCAGGTGGACCTCCAAGGTCCGATCGCCTGTCAGATCGGCTTCCGCCGCGAGAAAGAAGTCCTCGTCTACGGCCCCGCCTCCGCCGTGTTCTTCACCGCCAACGATCCCACGCTGCTGCAAGTCAGCGTCAAGGAGACCACCGCCCGCGGCGTGCGCCTGTATCTCAAGCCGCTGAAGGCAGGCACACCGATCCTGCAAGCCCGCTTGGGCAGTCCGACCGGCCCGATCCTCGCGCAGCAAGAGGTGGACGAATTTGCCCTCTGTTCGCAGGCCACGACGTATATCAGCGTTCTGAACACCTTCCCGGACGGCGCCAAGCTCCTTCAGACCAACCTGGAGATGGACCCGCAGGTCGTGAACCTGAACGTCTCGATGCACATCATCATCCGCGGCGTGACCTTTGAGGACTCCACCCTCGACAAGACCATCAACACCAGCGACTTCACCTACGATGCCGCCAGCGGCAAATGGCTCTTCGCCTACCGGATGATCTCCACCCCCGACCTCTTCACCGGCTCATGCCACTCGATCGCGATTTACCAAGGCAGCGACCCCGTGGGGCAGTAGTTTTCACGATTCCCGATTCCCGACTCCCGAATTTTCAACTCACACATTGACTGGAGCCCACATGAAGCGTACACTCAATCTCATCATGACACTCGCCCTGACACTCACAACCTGGAGCCTGCGAGCGGGGGTCAACCCGCACGTTGTGGAGGTAGATATTGACGCCCACTGGCCTGGGGTAATCTCGGCATTCGGACCAGCGATAGCCGATCCGGATGAGGCCGATCCGATGAATCTATTTCTAGCGGTCAACGATGATGACGACAACGGAGACGGTGTGGTGGACAACGAGGGTACCAGCGAGTCCTCTATAGACGCGGAAGATGACGAGATTGCAGCACTCATCGTACGCCAATTCGCGCCATCCGGATTGACAGGCACTTTGACGATGGAGATACCGTCTGGGTTAAGGATATTTAGTGCTGCTGGCGTGCCCGTCTCGACGCCGGTCACCGTCGACCTGTCGGCACCGACAGGCCCACTGGCCGGGATTCTGACTGGAGATGTGACATTCTTCATTGAAGCGACTGCCACTTCAAGCGATGCCGCCGTCGTTCTGCGATTCACTCCCGCCGTAGGCGCGTCTATTACCGACGCAGTCCACATGACGCTGACCTCAACGGATGTTACCGGGAGTTTCACCCGCGGGTCGGTACAGTACGCTACGGCGACAAAGCATGCCGGTCGGTGGTATGCAGGAGGCACGCTTGATTCAAACCATCCACTCTCCGTGTTGGTCCCTGTGCCTCCAGGTCTGTTTGGCGTAACAACGGCGCAACTGGAGTACCGATTGGAAAGTGGCCCTGCGAGAATGGCGGTCCGTCTGAATGAAGCGTATTTTCAGGAAATTGCCGACTTCTGGAATGTTATTATTAATGCTCTAGGGATTCTATTTCCCTGGTGGGCCCTTCCCGAGTACGAAGCCATTGATATCGCAAACGAGTTGTCCACGAAGTTGGAGATTTCCTCAGATGAGCTAATGGATGGCCGTTATTTTTGTATAAAGAATCTGGATACTCCGGGTCTGTACCAACTAACATACTCCAAGGGCAGCACGACACCGTTCTCGAAGGAGCGGCTGATCGTCGTGAAAGTGGACTTGGACATTGATTCAGACAACAACAACGGCCTGGACGCGAGTTGGACGCGCACAGACTATGAGGATCAGATTGAAGATGCGAAACAAGGAAAATACGTGTGCGAGAACCGTGGCGATAAAGACGGCGATGGCGTGCCGAATTTCGCCGACGGGTTCGACAAATGGGGGAACTCGGGTGCCAATGCCGGTGGCAGCTTTACGCCGCTAATCCTGGAGCTTGCCGAGCCGCTGGACCTCTCGGCGCTCAAAGTAAAATTCACGTATACTGCGTCCGATCCAGCCGGGGTTACGCGAACGGGAGAGGGGACGCCTGCGGACCCGTACATATACGCACCGGCGACGGGGAACCTGCGGGTATGGAAGGTGGACGGCTCGGCTGATCGGAGCAAGGCGGAGGTGAGTACGGTGGGCGGGCATTATGTGAAGCCCGGATCTGAATACTCGGCAGCGAATCTTGGCGCTGGGCGGGTGATCACGCTATATGTAGAGGGAATCAGCAAGAGTTCGACACTGGGCGACCAGCAGATCAAGGTCGAGATAGACCCGGACGGCATTGGCCCTGCGGGTTACCAGTGTACGGATGCGGTGCGGACAACCATCATTAAAGTCGACTTGGTTCCGGATGCTGGAAAGGTCCATCACGGCTTCGATCCTCCCAATCCAGGGGAGGGGGACTCCGAGGATGAGCCTTACTGGGCAAGCGTTGTACAAGGTGGAGAGAACACCATTGTCAATCTAGAGATTGCTCCAGAAGCAATCGCAGGACAGATCGAATGCCGGATTGTTTCCGGCGGCGAAGCCTATGTGGATATCGAGCCAAAGACGTATTCTGCCGCGACGACGGCACTAACCATTACCGGCAAGACTGGTTTAGGTGCTAACATCTATGAGCCAATGATCCAATTCGTTCTGAATCCGTCTGGAGAGGTCCTCAAGACTCTCAAGGTGATGGTTTTCACGGAGTGGTCGATTGAGGCAGGACTATATTCTCTTGAGGACGCTGCATCTGCTGGCACGGACATGGCAGGTATAATAAATTGGAACGACTGCCTCGTGGTGTGCAATGACGTCTTCAAACAAACCGGGGTGAGATTCTCTCTTCACAGCTCGTCAGGATCCCGTACTTATCCATACGACACCCGAGGTCTCAAGGATTTGCTTCCTGCTTATCCAGATATGTGCTTTGGCTTTGATGAGACCCTTCCGCTCCGTACGCCAGATGGCGCGATGACAAGGAAGGAGTGGCATGCACTCACGCATACAGTTGACGATGGTACAGGGAACGTCTACACACCCCCTGCACTCTCTCTGTTTGAGTGCGCATCACTCGATGACACGGTTAGCATTGTCGTTGCCAATGCTGGTGCTACGCCGTACAGCGGCACCGGGCCTCCGTACATCCGTGGTTTCGCGGGGTTTCCAGGTCCAGGCGTCGTGTATGCGAAGAACCTGGTGAGCACCGAACATCTCAAACTGGTGATTGCGCACGAAATCGGGCATCGCTTGGCTCTTTCCACGGCAGATGAAGATGGTCGCCACGACATTCCACCGTATTCCGCCGGAGTTGTGGACGACATTCCCAATGGGGATGCCGGAGTCAAGCCTGGTCCCGCACACGGTGGAACGCTCCATCTGGACGAACCTGAGAAGGCAATCATGGGTTCAGGAAGTCCTTTGGGAGGCAAGCTTCCGTGGTTACATGGGCGGTGGATGCGACACGAAGACTGGAAAGCTGCAAATGAGGCGGCGGAGGCGCTTGTCAATGAATAGGATACATCTCCTCCTGCTCTGTTCGTTCTGTCTGCCTGCTGTCGCGGAGGTCAGGCAGTCGCGCGAATGGGCCTCAAGCGAAGCCGTGCGGTTGCAGAACATGCGAATCACAGAAGTCACAACCAACGCGTTCACAGTGGGGCGCGAGGAAGAACTCTTGCAAGAACTCCGCAAACGAAAAGCCATCATCCTTCTTCTGCGCCTCAGGGATCGGAAGACAACCGAAGATGTGTTGAAGGAGTTTAAGGGCGCAAGGGGAAAATGCTCGGGACGGCGGATAGCCCTTGCAAAGAGCTGTGCGCCATGGCTACTGGATGACCTTGCTCCGCTGCTCTACGAGGAAGATACATTCTATAAACGGGAGTGGAACGAAGGTGGCGACGGCCACAGCGATTTCGGCTACTCGATGTCAGTTGCTCAGATCATGACGAGGATCATTGCGAGTTCACCCGAGATGCCTGCCGAGGTGCGAGGTTCCGCGGGGGCACTTCGTGGCGTCGACGAGAACAGTCTTCACGTTGGTCTCCTTGATATGATGCGCCAGTGGTGGAAGGTCAATGAGAGTGCTCTTCGAGAGGAACGCTATGCGGAAGTGACCCCGCCAGCATTCGTCAGACCCAAGGCGACCAGCGGGGTGCAAGACAGCCCTGCTCCGTTGGATGAGGCGAGTCGCGAAGGTGAATCGCTGGAGGAGACGAATCCACTCCCGCCAACCAAGGCGGTCGTCGCACCACTGGGTGGGCCGAGCGCGATGACCAGTGAAGATGTCATTTCGTCGCCGGACGGCGAGTCACGAACTTCTCTGCGATGGATGATTGTGTGTGGCGTAGCAATCGTGGGAATAGGGATCGCTGCGGCATGCATCGCGGTCAAACGCCGAGCCCAGCAGGTACACTAACTCGATTCTAATGGCTATCAGCGGCTGCGCCGCTGAAGGTTTATAAGTGACATCAGGGAGGGAAGGGGACAGGGGGAGGGGAGTCAGGATCAGTAGGCGCTGGAAGTGTCCTTTTTTGGGATCAAAACACCATGAAGCGTAATCGCCTTCTTACATTGACTATACTGGCTGCGGCAGCGGGTATCGTCGCCTTCACGATCATCCGCACAAGGACGGCAGACGTGGCGAGTCGCGAAGCTGGCAAGCCGGTGCCGGTGATTCAGACGTCGGTTGTGGATGGTGTGCCGACCGCTGCCCCGAACCAACCCGGACAGGCCGGGACTGCCGTGATTCCTGCCGAGAAGTTGCCGGTCGGCTGGACGGATTTCAGAACCATCACCGAGCAGGAGCGTCTGGACCGGGTGACGGCGGCGATGGAGAATCATACGCTCCCGGCCGATCTGCTGGCGTTCTTCGAGATGGAGATCTTCAACCGGCAGCACTGGGACGTGACTCGCAACAACATGGCCAATGTCTTGGTCTGGCAGGAGTCGCCGAATCCACGCCTGCACGAGCTTTTCGCCAAGATGCTGGCGGATGAGTCCGAAAGCCCGGTCTGGCGCGATTACTGCCTTCAATTTCTCTCCGAGTGTCTGAAATCGTCATCCGATCCCGATGCCATCAAGTCCCTTCTGACGCGCTACGCGCAGGGCAAGGATGGTTTGGCGGGGACGGCCATTGTGAATGTCGGATTGCAGGAAGCGGCGGGCCGGATGAAGCCGGACGGGACGTTCAGTCAGCAACTGGAGGCGCAACTGGCCGACCCGGAGGTCGTCACCCCGACCAAGCTCAGCATCCTCGCGATGATCGGCAAGCGCAATGATGTCCGCCTCCTTCCGCTGGTCCGCACCTACGCCACGAACACGAACGACAGCCTTCGCCGCACCGCCATCGCCACGCTGGGTCAGATCGGCGCCCCTTCCGACCTCCCCCTGATCCGCGCCGGTCTAACCGACCACAACCGTTCCGTCCAAATGGCCGCCGACGCGGCGTTGAAGGCAATGGAACGGCGCAAGTAGGGCCTGCGGCCAGAGAGAAGGAAGGCGTAAGGAGAGTGTGTGGGTGGGTGAGTGGGGATGTGGGTGAAGGCGCGGAAGCGGGTCGATGGCGTCTCGCTGAAGAGAAAAGCTGAACGCTGAAAGGCGCTGGCGCGAGGGCGGGTAGAAGAGAAAGTTGAACGCCGGGCTGGAAAATGAGAAGGAACGGGGTTCAATTTCAGCGTTCCGTTTTCAGCATTTCCTTGATCACCCCCGCAGCAGTCGGACGACCAGACCGAGAATAAACAGCGCCGCGATCAGCATCACCACCCGGCGCTCTTCTGGGGTCAAGTCGAACACACTTCGAAAATAACTACTGCACACGCCCCGGATGGCCCCGACACTGAGGGGTAAAGGGGACAGGGAAATAGCGTCAGGATGCAGCGGGGATCAGTAGGCTCTGGAAAGTTTTTGGAAAGATTCCTCTGTTTTTCGGGAGGCGGTTTCTTGGTAAGCGCCGGTTGTTGGCGTGATCAGGCGACTGTTGACCGTTTGGTACGAGCCTGATGGCTGTTCTATTGCTTCGAACCTGATTAACGGGCACAGCGGTATCGCCGCAACGGGTGTTACGTTGGCCGATCTGCCGGTAGAACGTCAGGAATGTCGCTCATTCGAGGGCGAGGCGCAGATTACGCCAGCAGCAAACGCCGTCGGGGGCATCGGGCGCTGGTGGGGCTTTGGCGAGCCGGTGATTGGGCTTCGTACTGGATGGCCGGGCGCGGCGGACCGCCTCCCGGACAAAGAGTTCGGAGCCGATGCACAGTCCGTCCACCCAGTGGCGGACCCGGCGGCGGGCGGTGAGCAGAAACTCGCTGGGGGTTGAGACAGCCGGATTCCCCTTCTGAGCGGCGTCTTCTGCCGCGTCCCGCGCAAACCGCGCCTTGAGCGTGTTCAGGAGGCCGTTTGCATCGAGTCCTTCAAACGGAAGCGGCAGTGTGGGCACGAGATAACGCGCAATGGCGTCGGCAAAGGGGTGGTGGCCGGTTTGTGCCCACTCGCCGTAGGAGCAGAAACGGTAATCGGCGGGATCGGTAACCAGGTGGGCGCGAACGGGGTTGCGTTCGACATAGGCCCAGCAGGCCCAGACCGCCAGACCGGATTCCAGCACGGTATTCTTGAACCGGCCGGCCCAGAGGGGTCCGCGTCGCCGCTCCGGTCGTGTCCGATTGTACCAGGCGGTGCAGAGGTGCTGAAAATGGCGCATAAACCAGCTCACGTCCCTCAGGCGTCCGGTCCACTCCCGGCAGATCGCCGTTCCGGGTCTGATTTCACGCTTTCCCCGGTGGAACGCCGCATAACGGACGGAAGCATCCTCCTCCAGCGGCGCCTCCAGCGGCGCCTGCAAGATAATGTGGAAGTGATTGGACATGAACGTGTAAGAGACAATCCGCACCGTATAAAACGCCGCCAGCCGCTTGAGCAGTCGTACAAACATCTCTTTTTCGGCGTCGCCGAATGGCCGGTCAGCTCTCGTTCCCACAGTCCGGTTGTAGCAGTGGTGCCACGTATCCTGATAATCGGGTTTCAGTCGCGCCTGTCGCATTTCATCCTCCTTGGCTGAATGGTTCGACTCGCACCTGACGAGCCCTCCATCCCCTTAAAGTATCGAGAAGGGGCGATTTCCACACCGTTTAGAAAAATATTTGCTATTATTTGCCTGTCCCCGATTCTCTCTTTTGCCTGTCCCCGATTCTCTCCCTGTCCCCGGTTTCTTGTCCCCGGTTTCTCTCCCGGTTTCTCAAGGCCGACAATATGACCAAGCAATCCTCACACAAACTGTACATGGGCATCGACGGTGGCGGCACCAAGACCCTCGGTGCGTTGGCCGACGAGACCGGGACGATTCTCGCTGAGTGCAAGGCGGGACCCTCCTCCATCGTCGGCGTGCCCTCGGCCGAGTCCTGCGCGGTGCTTCAGTCGGTGCGTGATACGCTGTGCGAACGCGCCGGCGTTCGTACTGATGCCATTGCATGGCTGGGACTGGGGCTTAACGGCGTGGATTTCCAGGAAGAAACCATCATGCAGCACGGCGTCTTGTCGCGTGTGCTGGCCGTCGCGCCCGAGCGTTTCATTCTCGTGAACGATGGCATTGCCGCGCTCTGGGGGGCGACGCCTGCGCCTGCGGCCGCGATTGTTCAGCACGGGACCGGGTTCACTGCGGCTTATCGGAGCGCCTACGGCGAGGAGCGTCCCTTCGACAACCTGGATGCCGGCCGCTTCTATGATCTGCGACTGGAGGCGCTCGCGCTGGTCGCCCGCATGATTGACGGCCGCGTCGCGGTGTCGCCGCTCAAGGAGGCCATCCTCGCTTGTCTGGATCATCCTGCGGAAAAGGACTACGGGGAGATCGTGTTCCTCCGGAAGTACTCCCAGCCGCAACTGGCGGCGATCCTGCCTGCCGTGCTAAGGGTTGCGGACGCGAGGGACGCCGCCGCGCAGTCCATCGTCGAGCGCGCCATTGCCGACTATGTTTGCACGGCCGTGACGATCGTCCGTAAGACCGGGTCTTCGCGTTCGGATGTGGTCTTCGGCGGCGGGCGTCTGCTGTCGGCGCCGGACTGGTTTATGAAGCGGATCGTTGACGGTGTGCTGCGGGATTGCCCCGGCGCCCGGATCAGGCGGCCCGGATTGTCGCCGGCGATCGGCGCCGTCATTATGGCCGCGCATGCTGGCGGCTGTGAGCCGACGCGCTTCTTCCAGGGAGTTTGTCATGACTGATGGAACGTCAAATGCGCAGGCGCAGATGGCGTCGGCGGAGAAGGATCTCATACTGATCGACAAGGAGGCAATGCGTGAATAGATCGATTACCGTTGCAATCATCGGCGCCGGCAGTTCGTACACACCGGAACTCATGGATGGTTTTCTGGGGTTCGACCCCACGCGGCTCCCCGTGGCGGAGTTCCGCCTGTTCGATGTCCATGCGGAGCGACTCGGCGTTATGGCAGGGCTTGCCGGGCGCATGGTTCGCCGTCATGGGCGGCCCATTGCAGTGAAGACCTGCACGCGACTCGAGGAGGCCCTTGAAGGCGTGGATTTCGTCATTACGCAAATTCGCGTGGGCGGCATGCAGGCGCGCTGGCTGGACGAGAGCATCCCGCTCAAGTACGGGATTCTCGGCCAGGAAACGACCGGTCCCGGCGGCATGTTCAAGGCCCTGCGAACCATCCCCGCCATGCTGGAAATTGCCCGGGCGGTTGAGCGGGTGGCGCCACAGGCGTTCATCCTGAACTACACAAATCCCAGCGGAATTGTGACCGAAGCGGTCACGCGTCATACGGGTGCGAAGATTCTCGGCCTCTGTTCGGGCATCCCCCTGATCATCGAGGAAATCAAGAAGGACTTCGGCGCAGATTACCCGGGGCTGCATGCCTACTGCGTGGGCTTGAACCACCTCGGGTTCATTCACCGGATCGTCAGCGGCGGGAAGGATGTGATCGGTGAGATTATCGAGCGCATGGCCGCCCGGGCGTCGTGCCACGGCAAGGATGCAGATGCGCTCAACCAGTTTGCGGCAGAGATCGGCGCGATTCCCATCGGCTACCTCGACTACTATTTCAGGCGTGGCAGGCTGGTGAAGAAGCTGCAGACTCAGGAGAAGACCCGCGCGCAACAGATCATGGAACTCGAAAAGGCGGTTTTTGCCGAAGCGGCGGCGCCCGGGGCGGATCAGAAGCCGGAGACGCTCGGCAAGCGGGGCGGCGGCGGATACTCGGCCGTGACGTTTGCGGCCATGGACGCCCTCCGCAACGACACCGGCGAAGAGCTGGCCATCAGCGTGCCGAACCAAGGCACGGTGGATGGAATCGAGGCTGACGAAGTCGTCGAAGTCGTTTGCCGGATCGGCAAAAATGGCGCAACCCCGATCCCGGTCGGCCCGATTCCGCTGGCCTTCCGCGGGTTGGTTCAGGCCGTGAAGGCCTACGAAGTTCTGACGGTCGAAGCGGCGATGACACATGACCGGCGCCTGCTCAAGCAGGCGCTGCTCAATCATCCGCTGGTCGGCGACGCGGAGGTCATTGGCCCTATGCTCGACGAACTGATCGCCGCACATGGTTTGTGGAAGGAGTGAGGAGAAGTTTCAGGTTTCAGGTTTCAGGTTTCAGGAAGCACGGTAGCGGCGGTCTTCGACTGCCGACAGAAAGACAAGGAGCAATCAAGTGACAATACGAGTGGGAATGGTCGGGGCGGGCGCTATTGCGGATGATCACTGCACAGCGGTCAGCCAGTATCCGGGCGCTGAACTTGTGGCGGTGTCGGATATCAACCGGGAACGGCGCGAAGCGGTTAAGCAGAAGTACGCTATGGCCCGGGCCTACGAAAAGTGGCAGGACCTGGTGGCGGATCCCGGCGTGGATGCTGTGATGATCGCATTGCCCAACGCCATGCACGCGCCGGTCAGCGTGGCGGCGCTCAAAGCAGGCAAGCACGTGCTTCTCGAGAAGCCGTTTGCCATGAACTACCGTGAGGCAAAACAGGTGGCCGATACGGCGAAGAAGATGCGCAAGGTTTTCATGCTCGGCATGAACCTGCGTTTCTGGCCGGAAGTGCAGTCACTGCGGATGATCGCCCAGCGTGGCGATCTCGGCGAAATCTATCATGCGAAGGCCTACTGGTACCGGCGTACGGGGTCGCCGAAGATGGGAACGTGGTTTGTGAACAAGAAACTGGCCGGCGGCGGCTGCATGCTCGATATCGGCGTGCATTTCCTCGATCTCGCCCTCTACATCACCGATAACTGGAAGCCGACTTGCGTCAGCGGCCAAGTCTACACGAAGTTCGGCAACCGCGGCATCGGCGAAGGATCCTGGGGCAAGTCCGACCGCGATCCGAAGCTCACGTTCGACGTGGACGATTTCGCCACCGGGCTCGTCAAGTTCCAGAACGGGATGACGCTCGAGCTGAACGTCTCCTGGGTTCTGCACCAGGAACAGGAGAACCGGAACAACATCCAGCTCTACGGGACCGAAGCCGGCGCGGACTTGATACCGGTGAAGGTCTTCCGTTCCGGCAAGAACGCGGGCGAGTACGAGGTGGTGAAGCCGGAAAACGTTCAGGTCCCGCACCGCTACGAGAACCGTCAGGCGAACTGGCTGGATGCGATCCTCGGGAAGGACAAGCCCATCTGCACGGTTGAGCAGGCGCTGGTGGTCCAGAAAATCCTGGACGGCGTCTATGAATCGTCGGCTAGCGGGAAAGAAGTCCGCATCCGCTGACATCGATCGCACAGGCAAAGGCTCCGAAAAGACAGGGCAAAGACAGAAAAGACAGGGGGACAGGCAAATAGCATGCTCTTCTTTCTCCCCCACTCTGTCTATTGTACACGGCTGGTTCAGGCCAGCGGCGTAATGCACTGGAGCATCTGACGGAACGGTGCCG
>JBIJDW010000370.1:0-3447 GCA_044343885.1 Kiritimatiellia bacterium | reverse complement strand
GACGCCGGCCTTCCATCCGCCCTCGAACGAGGTTTGTCCGATCACGGCCAGCAATCGATCGCGCATCTGATCAATGCTGATCTGCCGGGATTTCTTCTCGGGCACGATCCAGACGACGTCATAAGCGGTTTGATCCCTGACGCGGAGGCAGCCGGCACACGCGCGACACGGTGCTTGCGGCTCCTGACAGTAGAGCAATTGCAGAATCCGCGTCGCCAGCTCTGCCGCATCCCCGCGGATGTCGCCCGTGATGATCAGGCCGCCGGGCATCCGTCCGGATTCGTAGGCATGCTTCATACAGTCAAAGGCTGCGTCAACCTGCATGATCGACCGCCTTTCCGGTTGTGATTGAAGCGGGCAGATGGGGCTGCACCGCCTTCCAGACGTTCGCAAAAACAGCATCAACCGCCGGCGTGGTGTCCAACACGCGAAAACGGCTGGGCTCGCTCGCCGCGAGGTCGAGGAACCCGTTTCGTATTTTCTCGTGGAAGGCCAGTGATTCCCGCTCAAAGCGATCGGCTGGAACAGCGCCCGATGCCGCTGTCCGCGCATGGACGCGTTTCAAGCCAAGCGGCGTGTCGACATCGAACAGCAGCGTGAGGTCCGGAACCAGCCCGCCGGTGGCGAACGTGTTCAACGCGCGCAGGGTCGGCAGATCAAACCCGCGGCCGTAGCCTTGGTAGGCCAGCGTCGAATCGGTAAAGCGATCACACACCACCCACGTGCCGCGCTCCAGCGCTGGCGCGATCACCTGGGCGATCAACTGCGCGCGGCTGGCACAAAAGAGGAGCACCTCGGCCGTGGCTACGGGCGACTCCCCCGCTCCATCGTGCTGCAAAAGCTGGCGTACCGCCTCACCGGTCGGCGTGCCGCCGGGTTCCCGCGTGTGCAGCACGGTTAGCCCGCAGGTGCGCAACTGCTCCGACAGCCGCCGACTGTGCGTGCTCTTGCCGCTTCCCTCGGGCCCTTCACAGGTGATAAACAATCCACGCATCTAGGCCTGCCGTTTCTTCAATTTCTGACCATCCTTGGAATCGCGGACTTCCCAGCCCGCGGCGGCAATCGCATCGCGCAGCCGGTCGGACTCGGCCCAGTTCTTCTGCGTTCGTGCCGCGCTGCGGGCGTCGGCCAATTGCTGAATGGCTGCGGGCACCGTCTCGTCACACACACGCCCAAACTGGAGCACGCCCAGCACGCGGTCAAACTGCTTGAGCAAGGCGGCGATGGCGGCCGCCTCCGCAGGCGTCACGGTGCCGGCGCTCACGGCGGCGTTTCCGTCGCGCACAATTCCGAACAGAGCCGCCAGCGCCTCGGGCAGATTCAGATCGTCAAAAACCGCCGCATCAAACGCATCCCGGCCAGCGGCCGCCCAGGAGGGCAGCCCCCCAGACGGCTCGCAACCACCTGCGGTTTCGGCGAGCTGGTCGACAAACGCATCGATGCGTGACAAGGCGGTTCGCGATGCCTCCAGAGCGTCAAAGGTGAAGTTCAGCGGCTGCCGGTAGTGGCCGCTGATCAAAACATAGCGGATCCAGCGCCCCCCCCACCCTTTTGCGATCAGATCGCGCAGCGTGAAGAAGTTGCCCAGCGATTTGGACATCTTTTCCCCGTTGACACGCAAATGGGCGCAGTGGAGCCAGTAACGGACAAACGTTTGGCCGGTGGCGCCCTCGGCCTGCGCGATCTCATTCTCGTGGTGCGGAAACAGGTTGTCGATCCCTCCGGTATGGATGTCGAACGACGCGCCGAGATATTTCATGCTCATGGCCGAACACTCAATGTGCCAACCGGGACGTCCCCTCCCCCACGGTGCGTCCCACACGACCTCGCCGTCCTTTTCATCCCACCCCTTCCACAGGGCGAAATCGCCAACACTTTCCTTTTCGTACTCGTCTTGGGCGACGCGTGCGCCCACGCGCAGACTCGTGCGGTCGAGATGAGCCAGCCGACCGTACTGCTGAAAGGCGTCCACCTTGAAATAGACCGAACCGTCATCGGTGCGATAGGCCAGTCCCTTGTCCAGTAGGGTCTGCACCAGCACGATCATCTCGGGGATGTGGTCCGTCGCGGCGGGATAGACCTCGGCGGACTCGATATTGAGCACTTTCAGGTCTGCAAAAAACGCCTCGATAAAAGGGTGTGTGTACCGCTTCAAGGGCAGGCCGGCGGCTATTGCGCCGCGGATCGTCTTGTCGTCCACATCCGTCAAATTCATCACCTGTGTGACCCGCAACCCGGCGTAGCGGAGGGTGCGGCGCAACAGATCCTCAAAGACGTAGGCGCGGAAATTGCCGATGTGGGCAAAGTTGTAGACCGTCGGACCGCAGGTGTAGAGGCGCGCATGGCCTTTTTCCAACGGTTCGAACGTCTCCTTGGACCGCGTCAGTGTGTTGTAAAACTGCATCGTGTTCAGTTCCTTCTATGAAACGGCCAGCGGAGCGTGACCGGCGAGTGGCGCAACCGAGGCCACGGCCATTGCGGAGATCCCCTCCCGGCGTCCGATGGCACCCATCCCTTCGACCGTGGTGGCTTTCACGGAGACCGCCTGCACGTCGATGGACATGGCCGCGGCGAGTTTCTGGCGCATGGCCGGAATGAACGGGGCGAGCCGGGGAGCCTCAGCCAGTACCGTCGCGTCGGTGTTGACAATCCCCCACCCCGCCGTTCGCAGCCTGTCGGCGACCTGGCGCAGCAAGACGAGACTGTCGGCATCCTTCCAGCGCGCGTCTGACGGCGGAAAATGGTGGCCGATGTCGCCGTCCGCGATGGCGCCGAGCAGCGCATCCATGAGCGCATGCGCCAGCACATCCGCATCCGAGTGGCCATCCAGCCCCCGCTCGTGGGGTATCTCCACGCCGCCAATCACCAGCCGACGGCCGGCGGCGAGGCGGTGCGCATCAAATCCTATTCCGGTCCTGATCATGCGCGCGAGTATACCGAAAAATGCGCGCGGAAACAATCGCTTACAAAAGAAATCGCGCTGGCCTTTCTCCGGCATTTTTGGCACTCTATAAAAACTATGAACCGATCCGATAAAAAAACCCGCACTCCGCTCGTCTCCTCCGACAGTCCCGGCAATCGTCGAAAGCAGGCGATGGTTGAGTCTGCCCAACGCCAACATCTGGACGATGCGCCAAACCGGCCCTCCAGCATTCCCTATTTTGTCGAGCGCCTGGTCAACGCGGCGGAGGCACCTAAGCCCCGTCCGCGCATCGGCATCCTCTGCAATTTCATCCCCGTCGAGGTCATCCTGGCCGCTGGCGCGGATACGGTACGCCTCGACTGCGGCAACAGTGCGGCGGCCCTGTCTGGAGAAGAGCACCTCACCGGCGACATCTGCCCGCTTGCTCAGGCGACGTTGGGTCTTTTTCTGCGCGAAGACGGCATTCCCCGAACCTGTGATGCCTTTGTGATCCCCGCCTCTTGCGATGCTAAACGCAAACTGGC
>JBIJDW010000369.1:0-3450 GCA_044343885.1 Kiritimatiellia bacterium | reverse complement strand
AAGCGACCGAATGGCGCGACGCGCCACCACCCGGCATCGCCCTCGGGCGCCACGACCACCACGTATGTCGGCCGGCGCGCCGTCAGGGGCGTGACCGGCTTGAGCAGCAGGATATCGCCCATGCGAATTCCGTCCGCAAACAGATGCGGCGGCAGCCCTGCCCCACATTCATCCCCACAGTGCGGCCCATCCGCCGCAGCCAACGCGTGGTCCAGCCGCCACTCGTCCATCCAAAGCGACAGTTTTTCCCGATCCGTGCGATCCGTGCGATCCGTGTGATCATTCATAGAGGCCCTCCACCCCCTTAAAGAATTGGCGCCATCGCTTTTCCACACGTTCTTGAAAAAAAAGTTGATTGCCCAACCATTCCGAGGCGTGGAGCGCGATTTGCAGCCATAATTCACGATTGCCATCGGGCTCCTGCAGCCGCGTCTCCGCCGCGAGGCGTTCATAAACTTCGGCCCAGAGCCGCGCGGTCCAGCTTTTGCCGACCCCGGTCAGCGCCAGCACGGTGGGGTGGCTCAGGGGCATGCCCACACGCCGGGCGAGCACCACGAGGCGGTGGTTATCTGTAAGACGCGCCAGACAGGCTCGCGCCACCGCCTCGACCAACGCGGGGTCGATGGATTCGGTTTCACGCGTATCGGGAAGCAGGTCGGCGAGCGTCAGTCCGTCGGTTCCCTCGATCACGGCATCGGCAGAGACCTGCCACGGAACCGGTCCCTCGCGTCGCAGATACACCCGGACGGTGTCACGTAAGAGCATCGAAGCGCCGCTCTCAAACAGGGCGGCGTCGGGGGCGCCCCGGCTGCGGCTGGCGATCCATTCCTTATAACGTTTGCCCGTGCGGGGCGTGCCAACGCGACAATGAGTCTCCAGGAGGTGGAAGCAATCGCGGCCGTCAGGAACCGCGCTTTCGGAGAAACGGGCACCGAGGCAGGCCGAGAGGTAATGGCGAAAGCGATGCGCACCAAACCGCTGCAACGCGGCGGCGGTTGCGGCGCCGCAACGGCCGATGGCGCAACGCGCCATCCATTCCTCCCATTGCTCCAGCCTCGTCAGCATGCCCGGTCACCTCGCTCCGTGGGCGACCCTTCCGCCCGCTCACACCATACCGGCAACCAAATCGCCGACTTCCGTCGTGCCAAATCCCATCTTCCCGGCCGCCTGGCTCTTCATCTTCGGCGTGGTGGCCATGATGGCCTTCTCCACGGCGGCGGCGGCGGCGCGTTCGCCCAGGGTGTCCAGCATCATGCCGGCCGCACCGATCGCGGCGATCGGGTTGATGACGTTCTTGCCCGTGTACTTCGGCGCAGAGCCACCCATCGGTTCAAACATCGAAATGCCGACGGGGTTGATGTTGCCGCCAGCGGCGATGCCCAGCCCCCCCTGAATCATAGCGCCCAGGTCGGTGATGATGTCGCCGAACAGATTTTCGGTCACGACCACGTCGAACCATTCGGGGTTCTTCACAAACCACATGTTGGCGGCGTCGATGTGGTTGTAATCGCGCGTCAGCTCCGGGAAGTCGCGAGCGCCCATCTCCTCGAAGGCGCGGAACCAGAGGTCACCGCAGTGGGTCAGCACGTTGCGCTTGTGGACCAGCGTGATCGGCTTGGCGGCATATTTCGGGTTCGCGGCGTTGCGCCGGCGCTTGAGTTCGAAGGCATAGCGCAGGCAGCGATCCACCGTGCGGCGGTCGTAAACCATGAGCTGGGAGGCAATCTCTTCGGTGGTGCCCACGCGCGTGGCGCCGCCCATGCCGGTGTAGATGCCGCCGGAATTCTCGCGGATGACGACGAAATCGATGTCCTCAGGTCCCTTGCCCTTGAGCGGCGTTTCCACGCCGGGGAAGAGGCGCACGGGGCGAAGGTTGATGTACTGGTCCAGCGCAAAGCGCATCTTGAGCAGAATGCCGAGTTCGAGAATGCCCGGCTTCACATCGGGATGGCCGATCGCGCCGAGGAAGATGGAGTGATACTTTTTCATCTCCTCGATGGCCGAGTCGGGCAGCGTCTCGCCCGTACGCAGGTAGCGCTCGGCGCCAAAATCATACGGGGTGATGTTGATCTTGAATCCGAACTTGGCGGCCGCAACCTGCAGCACCTTGACGCCCTCGCGCGCCACTTCGGGTCCGGTGCCGTCGCCGCCGATCAATGCGATGTTGTACGTCTTGCTCATGCTCAATGCTCTCCTGTGGGCTGTTACACGGCCGCACCGCCCGATGGCGATGCGACGCAATCGAAAAATATCTATGAATCATACGGAATCGCTGCACCCGAGTCGAGCACGTTCTTTATTGAATTGTGTGGCGCTCACGGCGGTTTCCTTGTATCGTTTCCGACATGCTTCCTCTTTTTGACTGGATCACCCCTGCGGACGACTCCGCATCTGATGCGGCATTGGCCAAGGCCGTCGGCATTCCCGCTGCCGCCGCGCACGTGCTCGCCGCGCGCGGTTGGTCCGACCCCATTGCGGCCGAACGGTTCCTCAACCCGCGCCTGGCCGACCTGAGCGACCCGCTGGCGTTCCCCGGCATGGCCGAGGCTGCAGCACGGCTGTGGCGGGCGGTCGATGCCGGCGAATCAGTCGTGGTGTTCGGCGACTTTGACGCCGATGGCGTCGTGGCGACGGCGATCCTGACCTCGGCTTTAAGCGCGTTCGGCTGCCGCGTGACGCCATTCATACCCGACCGGGTGAGCGAAGGTTACGGGCTGTCGTCCGCGGCTCTGGTCCGCCTCGCCGCGCAACAGCCCGATGCCCGGCTGGTTGTGACGGTCGACTGCGGCATTACATCGGCCGCTGCGGTGCGCGCGCTGTGCGCCGAGGGTCGCGAAGTGATCGTCACGGACCACCATGTGCCTGACGCCGCCCATCCCCTCCTCGGGGTGTGTGCCGTTATCAACCCTCATTTGCCGGGAACGCCTGCGGGGTGCGAGGCGCTCTGCGGCGCCGGCATCGCCTTCAAGCTCGCCTGTGCGTTGTGGAAAACCGGCAAGGCTGCCGGACGTCCCGGAACGGAGGCGTGGGATCCGCGCGCCTGGTTCGACGCCGTGGCCGTGGCCACCGTGGCCGATGTGGTGCCGTTGCACGGGGAGAATCGCCTGCTGGTGCGGCACGGACTCAAACGGCTTCACGAAAAGCCCTCAACCGGCCTCCGGGCGCTTTTGCACAAGGCGCTCGCCACCGCCGAAGAACCGACCAGCCACCACCTGGGGTTTCTTCTGGGGCCGCGCATCAACGCCGCCGGGCGGATGCGGGATGCCTGGCCTGCCTTCGAGCTGCTCTGCACGCGCGACACCGATCAGGCACGCGAGCTGGCCGCGACGCTCGACCAGCTCAACAGTGAACGGCGCCATGCAGAAACGGACATTCTCACCGAGGCGCTGGCGCAGCTCGCCGCCGCCCCCGCCGGAATGAGCGCTGGCGCGATCGTCACGGGCGGCGCCG